>NZ_JPJC01000007.1:0-32250 GCF_000733135.1 Sphingomonas sp. FUKUSWIS1 | reverse complement strand
CCGGTGCCCGGCGTCACCTGTCATCCACCACGCTGATCCCACGCGATCCTTTTTCAACAGTCTCGGTCGGTTTCGACAGTTTAAGAACGACCAACGTTGAGCTTGGCGGTGACGATGCTACAGCACAGTGATCCGCTAAACCTTTGGAGTCCGATGACCGAGCTGCCCGCGCACGAGAAGCAGAGACTGGCTGCCCTCGCAGAATATGACCTGCTGGACACTCCGCGCGAGGCGGCGTTCGACGAGATCGCCGAACTGGTGGCGGCGATCTGCGACGCGCCAATCGCGATCGTGAATCTGATCGGGGACGGCCGCCAGTTCTTCAAGGCGGAAGTCGGGCTTGGCGTTCGTGAGACGCCGTTGGAGACGTCTTTCTGCGGGCGTGCGATCCTCGAGGATGAATTCCTGCTCGTCCCCGATGCGACAGACGACCCACGGTTCGACTGCAATCCCCTGGTCACGGGTGAGCCGCACCTGCGCTTCTATGCTGGCGCCCTGTTGAAGTCGTCTGATGGCTTTCCGATCGGCACGCTCTGCGTTCTGGACTATCGCCCCCGCGACCTGACCGAGGTTCAGAAGCAGACGATCCGCGTCATGGCGCGACAGGTCATGGTGCAGTTTGAGCAGCGTGTTGCAACGGGACGCCTGATTGCCGCCGAAGCGCGCCAGCGGGCGATTGTCGATAGCGCACAGGACTTCGCCATCGTAGCCTGCGATCTCGAAGGCCGTATCATCGAATGGAGCTATGGCGCGGAACGGGTGCTGGGCTGGTCGGAAGACGAGGTGATCGGTCGAAGCGTCTTCCTGTTCTTCACGGATGAAGACCGCGCGGCCGGGGTGCCGGTACAGGAGATGGCCTGCGCCCGTGAGACGGGGCGGGCCACTGATGAGCGGTGGCACGTGCGCAAGGGGGACGAGCCTTTTTGGGCCAGCGGTGAGTTATCCCTGCTCCGGGATTCGGCCGGCCGCCATACCGGTTACGTCAAGGTTCTTCGTGATCGTACCGAAGAGCATCTTGCCGGCGAAGCGCTCCGGAAAGCGCAGCAGCGCTTCCAGACAATCTTCGACACGGTCGATGCGGCTTTCGCCATCGTCGAGGTCAAGTTCGACGAGGATGACAAAGCCGTCGATTACCGGTTTGTCGAAGCCAACCCCGCTTTTGAACGCCAGTCCGGCGTCAACTTGCGCGGCAAGTGGGTCACGGAATTCGCACCTGACCTCGAGCAGTTCTGGTTCGAGACATACGGGCATGTTGCCAAGACCGGTGAAGCAACCAATTTCGAGAATTATGCCGAGGCATTCCAGCGCTGGTTCGACGTACGCGCAGTAAGGGTTGGCGATCCCGCAGATCGACAGATCGCAATTATTTTCAACGACGTGACCGCCCGCCGAGAAGCGGAGGAACGCCTGCGTGTCAGTGAAGCCGTCGCACGTCAGAACGTCGAGCGGGTGAAACTCGCGCTGGAAGCCGGCGCCATCATCGGCACCTGGCACTGGGACCTGCCAAGCGATCAATTCACCGTAGACGAGGCATTCGCGCGTGCCTTCGGCCTTGATCCGGCGCTCGGCCGATCCGGCATTCCGCTCGCGCAGATTACAGCAACGGTACATCCCGACGATCAGGCAGGGCTGACTGAGGCCATCACCGCGGTGATCGCCCGCAGTGGGTCCTATGCGCATCAATACCGGGTCCGCCGTGCTGACGGCCGATATTACTGGATCGAGGCGAACGGTCGGGTTGACCATGCACCCGACGGAACGCCGCTGAGCTTTCCCGGCGTCCTGATCGACGTCGAGGAACGGCGGAGCATCGCAGCGGAGCGCGACCGTGCTGTCGCCGATCTGCGCGCGCTCGCCGAAACGCTGGAGCAGCGCGTCGCCGAGCGAACCGCCGACCTCGGCCAGGCCGAGGATGCGTTGCGCCAATCGCAGAAGGTGGAGGCGATCGGGCAACTCACCGGTGGGGTGGCGCACGACTTCAACAATCTGCTGACGGTCATCCGGGGTTCTATCGACCTATTGCGCCGGCCCGGTCTCTCCGACGAACGCCGGCAGCGCTATATCGACGCGATCTCCGACACCGCCGAACGCGCGACCAAACTGACCAACCAGTTGCTCGCATTCGCGCGCCGCCAGTCGCTCAAACCCGAAGTCTTCGATGTCTCGGAAAGCGTGCGGACGGTCAGCGACATGGTGCGGACGCTGACGGGCGCACGCATCAAGGTATCGCATCGGCTGCCGACGGAGCCTTGCTACATCGACGCGGACCGCAGCCAGTTCGACACCGCGATCGTCAACATGGCGGTCAATGCACGCGATGCCATGAACGGCGCGGGCGAGCTGGCCATCGTGGTGGCGGCAGCCTCCGGCATGCCCGCCATACGGTCCCATCCGGCCACGCCGGGCGAGTTCGTGACGGTCTCCTTGACCGACAGCGGTCCCGGTATTCCAGCCGACAACATTGAACGGATCTTCGAACCGTTCTTCACCACCAAGGGGGTAGGCGAAGGGACAGGCCTTGGCCTCAGCCAGGTCTTCGGTTTCACAAAGCAGTCCGGCGGGGGCGTCGTCGTCACAAGCGACGAAGGCGAAGGCGCAACATTCACCATGTTCCTGCCCCGGGTCGACGGGCTGGACGGCGGAGCGGCCGAAGAAGGCGACAACTCCCTGCCGCTCGGCGAAGGCGCCTGCGTGCTGGTCGTCGAGGACAATGCCGAGGTTGGCATGTTCGCGACCGAGGCGTTGGGAGAGTTGGGCTATCATACGGTCTTGGCGATGGACGCCTCCAAGGCACTCGCCGAACTGGCGACAGATGCAGGCAGGTTCGACATCGTCTTCTCCGACGTGATGATGCCGGGCATGTCCGGTATCGAGCTGGGTCAGGAGATCGGCCGGCTGTATCCTAAGCTGCCGGTCGTGTTGACCAGCGGGTACAGCGAGGTTCTGGCGCAGAGCGGTACGCACGGGTTCGAACTGGTGCATAAGCCCTATTCGATCGACACATTGTCGCGAGCCCTCAAAAAGGTGTCACGCCGTCGATGAAGCGTAAGCGGTCGCGCAACCGGACGGTTGTGACATTGCGCTTGCTGCAAAGAGAGCAATCGCAGGAACCGCAGTCGATCATCGTTGGATGCCAGCCATTTTTCAACGGTGTCGCCAAGCATGAACGAACGTCCGCAACCGGTCGCGGCCAGGCATGGTCGATCAATCTACGCTGCCCGGCATTCCCCTGCGGCACGCTCAGTGCCGGCTCAACAAGGTTTGCAACGTGCGTCCAACGTCTTCGGCCGAGAACGGCTTGTTGAGCACGGGATGGCCGGCGAACCGCTCCGGCAGGACGGTGGCGCTGTCGTAGCCGGTGGTGAAGACGAACGGGATCTTGCGATCTTGCAGGATGGCAGCAGCGTCCCACGACATTTCGCCATCGAGATTGACGTCGACGAGCGCGGCATCGATCGCTGCCTCGCAAGCAAGCTTTAAGGCTTCCGGCAGCCGCATCGCGGGACCGACAATGTCCCAGCCCAAATCGATGACCACATCCTCGATGAGCATCAGCACCATAGCTGAATCTTCAACGATCAGGATCCGCGGCGGATTGTCGGTAGGAATGTCTGTGACTTTCGCAGGGGCATCATGGGCGATAGAGGCGTGGGAGGCGGTGCCGCCAGACTGCGCCACCGACGCGGGCATGACGATCGCGCACGCCACCCCGCCCGGGTCGAACGTTAGAGTCGAAGATCCGCTCGTTTCCAGCGCCAAGGCCCGCTCGATCAAGGTCGATCCGAAACCGCGCCGTGTGGGCTTGCTGACCGGAGGACCGCCGCTTTCCTGCCATCGCAGCTCCAGTCCAGCCTGCGGGTCAAACTGCCAACGAATGTCGACATGACCGCCGGCGGCCGACAAGGCCCCGTATTTGCCGGCGTTGGTGGCAAGCTCGTGGATCGCCAACGACAGCGCCAGTGCCGCTTTCGGGAGAAGCATCACATCCGGACCGGTGATCGTGACGTTCGCATGCTCCGCCCGATACGCATCTAGCTCCTGTTGGATCAGCACGATGAGCGACACGCCTTCCCATCGACTTTGCGTGAGCAGAATGTGTGCGCGCGACATCGACCGAATCCGCCGGTCGAGCCCATGGGTGAAAGCAGCAAGCGACGACGCACTTCGGCTCGTCTGCGCCACCATCGCCTGAATGCTGGCCAAGGTGTTCTTCACCCGGTGGTCGAGTTCGGCCATCAGCAATTGTTCCTGCTGCCAGGCGCGCAGCCGTTCGCGTGCGGCAGCATCGATCCGCCGCAGGACGACCTCCAGCAGCGACACCCGCGGGTCGAACGCAGCATCGTTGTCGGACGGCGACCAGGGGGTCGACCGACCGCGCACGGTCTCGGTCCACGCCTCGAAGGATTTGCGCGGCGTCAGCCGGATGCCGTTCGGACCGACTTCCATGGGCTTGTTCGGATCGCCGCCCCATTGCACGGTCTCGACCACCTCGGGTCTGAACCACAGCACGAAGTCGCGCGGTTCGCGCGAGACGGACATGGCAAGCAACCCGGAGGCGATCTCCGCATAGGCCTTGGCCGGCGGATAGTCTTCGCCCAGCCGATCCGTGGCATACACCCCTTCGAACGTGCCCATGCGCAGGGTCAGCCAGTCTGTCAGGGCGCCAATCTGGTCGTCATCGGGCGTATTGCCCAACGCGGTGATGCCGCTGTTGACGCGGATGGCGACACCGCCACGGGTCTGCCCAACCCGCAGCGCAAGACCACCCGCGGATATGTAATCGAGCAGCTGCTGCTGCTGCGCGACCAGTCCGGCCCCGTAATCATCCTCGCTCGCCAGCGCGTGCATGATCCCGGACAGCGCCTTGCGGGACAGCAACCGGGCCTCGAGCTGCTCGGCGCGCAGCCGCACTTCCAGTTGCAGCGAGAACATCGATCCGAACAGCTCGCAGACACCGCGGAGATGACGCGGCAGGCGGCGCGGCGTATGATGGTGACAGGCGATCAGCCCCCAAAGCCTGCCTTCGAAGATGATCGAGATCGACATCGAGGCGTCGACGCCCATGTTGCGCAGATATTCCCGGTGGATCGGCGAAACGTCACGCAGGGTCGCGTGGCTCATGTCGAGCGGCAGGCCGCTGCGCGGATTGATCGACGGCAGCAGCGGCGCGGGCGTGTAATCGACTTCGGTGATCAGACGCAGCCAGCTGGTCAGATACAGCGTGCGGGCCTGTTTCGGGATATCCGACGCGGGATAGTGCAGATCGAGGAATGGCGTGATGTCGGCGTTCCGGGCTTCGGCGAACACCCAGCCGGAATCGTCGGGCATGAAGCGATAGACCATCACCCGGTCGTAGCCCGCGACCGCCCGCACCCGCTCGGCCGCCAGTTGGCAATAGGCCTGGAGATCGGGAGCGTCGCCAAGTCCGTCGAACATTTCCTGGACGCAGGCGAGCGGATCGACGGCATGACGGTCGCTCAGGTCGGCATCCTCGACCTCGATCACCAGCGCGCCATCGCTCAGATGGACGCTGGCATCGATCGCGCGGTCGGGGACGACCCGCAGCAACGGATCCAGCAGGTGACGCGGGCGCGCGAGGCTGGAGCTTTGCAGCAAATCGCGAAGCCGCTGAAGCTGCTCGGCATTCAGCAAGTCCGCCAAGTCCTGCCCGGTCAGCGACGCCGCATCCCTGCCGAACAGGCCGAGGGTGTCGCCTGCGACCTGCTCGACCAGCATCGTTGCAGGATCGACCACGAGCATCGCACCATGGGGGAGGATCGAGCCGGGAATATGGATCGGCTCGCGATCGCAGTTGGTCAGATCGACGGCACCGTCCATTTGCTGCGTCATGCCGGCATCCATTCCTCATACGCCGCAAACATCGACACCGCCGCTGCCGTTGCAGCAGGTCGGTCCTGCACGGCAGCGTCGGGTAGGTTGGTGTCCAGCCCGACGGCACACCGGCTCCAGTCACCGGCACTCAATCCTGGTTCGGGCAGGCCCCAGACAAGGCAGCCGATCAGTCCACCGCCGACACCGAGCATGGGGTCGACGACGGTATTGAAACCGTATGTGTGGCCGAGAAGCAGACGATATTCGTCCCGGTCGGCCGAGCTTGCCGCCCGACGCGAAAGCACGGGATGATGATGCCGGCGTTCGTGAATGTCGCCCGTGGCGGTTCGCAACCCGGAGCGGCCCCTCGGTGTCGGCACGCTGCCTTGGCGAGCAGGCATCGGGGCTTTCGGATGCTTGCCGCGCAGGGTGGTTCCGACCGCAGCGGACGCCTGTAACACTGACGCGCGCATTGGATTCCTCGATCAAGACGTACGGTCGATGATTGCCGTGGCATTCCTCGACGTTGCCGTATCCACACCATATTTTCGAAATCTTGCCTAGCGAATGTTGCTTATCGGTTTGCCGCCGCAACAATCATCGCAATTATTCCCGTAGCGCCGTGCTCATGCCCTCGAACGAATATGTCATAATTTTTGACATGTTTACGTACAAAATTCTCAGCCAAGTCAGCGCATTGACGGCCAGATACGTCGATGGCGTCAACGAATGCTAGTAAGTTCCCACAAGACAGCAAAGGGAAAAACCATGGACCCAACACGCATCCCCGGCAACGAAACCGACCCTGCGATATGTCTACGGTACCAGGCTTCAAGACGCGACCGATAACCCAGCGGCGCATACGCTGCCTGACGATGATGCCGGTGACGTGGATGGCGTCGAGCTCACACGTGACGCTTGGTCGGCGACTGCAGAAAATTGGCTTTGGGGAGGCTCGGCGCTGATGCCGTTCCCTGAAGGACCGGATTTCGAGAAGCGACACGGCTTCCCGAAACGCACTTCGCATCGAGAAATACGATACCCTCGTGCTAGACCCGACCGGTTCGCAAAGGTCTGGACCAGTCGGTCCGGGCATTCGCCTCGGCATCACGGGCCGCTTGTTCCCAATCATAATCGACGGACAGAAACTCTACCACCCAGCCATCACCCTCATTGGACAATACCGCATAGCGCGCATGCGGCGATCCGCTTTCCACCAGGTGAGCGTAGGGTCGGTCATCGTCATATGCCGGAAGACCGACGCTTCCCGGATTTATGATCATGCGCCCGTCGTCGAGCGTCATCACCCGCTGGAGATGCGTATGGCCGCAGAGGATCACGGCCGCATCGACAGTTCCCGCACGGTGTCGAACTTCCTCGCGAGTGGCCTGACGAAGCCCCGCCTCCGTCACCGTCTCTAGAAAATAGGTCAGGTCGCTGTCCGGCGTGCCATGAACAAGCAGCACATCTTTGGACAGGCGCATGGTCGTGGGCAATGCTGTCAGCCACGCACGCTGTTCAGCGCTCAGCTGGTCGAAGGCGTGGCGATCGGACAATCCCATGCGCTCGCGAGGCTGATCCGATATCTGACGTTCGTGATTGCCGCGTATAGTGGGCAATCCCAGAGGCATCAATCGATCGGCTGTTTCCCGCGGGAACAGGCCCCCTGAGCAGATGTCCCCGAGGTTCACGATCTGGTCCACGTGCCGGGTGGCGATGTCGCCGAGAACTGCGTCGAGGGCAGCGACATTCCCGTGAATGTCGGAAATTGCAGCGATCTTCATTACGGACCTATAACGATCTCGCCGTACGATCGTAACCCCCGCGCTTCGGCAACGACAAACCTGAGGCCGGCTTCGGAACCGTCAGCAGCTTGGCGCCCCCCGGCGGCACGGATTACTGGTCCCAATAGATCGTCTCGAAATCGCCGACCGGAGCTGGAGAATCGGGAATGATCGTACTCAACGGACGGCCGCTCTCGACGATGCGAATTGCCTGCCAGAGCGTCGGTCTTTTGACGTTGGCAGCCCGGCCGTTTGCAGCCGGCCAGAGCGGGGCGATGCGGGTTTACGCTAATCGCCCAGCCACACGGCGGTGATCTCGCCGCTATGCCCCTCCGGCGCCAGCACCGCGCGCAGCGCTTCAAGCATAGGCGGCAGCGCCTGCGTGAAGGCGTAGGGCGGGTTGACGATATACAGGCCCGCGCCGTTGTAGATGCCGGACTGATCGGCATCGTACAGCCAATGCTCCACCCCCAGCACTTTGGGGATACCGAGCCTGCGCAACTGCCCCGTCCACCGCGTATGCGTGGCGCGGTCCTTCAGCGGATACCAGATCACCGTCACGCCATGCGCCCATTTGCGGTGCGCGGCGGCGAGGGTCGCTGTGATACGGTCGCGGTCATCGGGCTGTTCGTACGGCGGGTCGACCACCACCACGCCGCGCGCGGTGCGGGGCGGCAGCATCGCGAGCCAAAGCTCATAGGCGTCGCGCTCGTGCACCGCGGCGGGCGTGCCGCGCATCACCCCGCGCAGGGTATAGGCGTCCTCGGGGTGCTTCTCGTTCAGGATCAGCAAATCCTGCGGGCGCAGAAGCTGCGCGAGGATCCGCGGCGAGCCGGGGTAGAATTGCGGCTCGGTCCCGGAATTCACCGCCTGCACGGCGGCGCGGTAGTCGTCCAGCAACGGGTTCGGCTCGGCAAAGGCCCGCAGCACGCCCTGTAGGGACTCGCCGGTGCGTTGCGCATCCTCGCCGTCAAGGTCGTACAGCCCGCAGCCGGCATGCGTATCGATCAGCGTCAGCGCGCCCGGTTTCTGCTGCAGGGCCCGCACGAGCGCGATCAGCAGGCTGTGCTTCACGACATCGGCACTGTTGCCCGCATGGAAGGAATGGCGATAATTCATTGTGACGTAAGACCCTGACGCTCTGCCTGCATGCGGGCTGCCGGGCACGATTGCCGGGCGCGAGGTGACCGAAGTAACCGGTCCGGTGCCATTATAAAGTCGCGCGGAAACCTTCAACGCCGTTCTGATCTTGGCACGGGCCACATGCCCTGGCCTTGTGACGGACGATGATGATCCCGTCGCGATAATCGGTTATCGACCGTCGACGATGATGGATGGCATTGCAGATATGGCGCTCCGGCATGGCGATCGCCGCGCCCGGGCTTATGAACGGAATGAACCGGTGATCCGGTGCATCCAGGATGCGATCACCACCTATCGCCGCGACGGCGGCGATCGTGACGGTCGCCCGACGATTGGCGCGCTGATCGCCGCGTGCACTGCTAGTGGCCTCACGGCGGCACGCGGCGGTCCGGTGACGCGCTATACGGTCTGTCAGGCGCTAAAGCTGACAGGCCTGTCCTGATGCGAGTCGACACGGGCAAAATGCACGAAGCGGCCGCGCAACGTACCGGCCGCCTCGTCTGTTCTCGCCGTTATGCCAATCGATCCTGACCAGACCGCCACGATCATCACCAGCCGGGCCATTCGTGCCGGCCACGAGCAGGATTTCGAACGCTGGGTGGAGGAACTGAACCGGCACGCCCGTGCGGCGCCGGGGTATCGGGCTGCGATCCGGCTCGGTCAGACGGCGGGTTTTCAGCACCTGCTCTTTCGCTTCGACGATCGCGCCGCAGCCGATACATGGCATGACGACCCCAAGATGCGCGCGCACGTCGCTGTCGCGGACCGCTTCTCCACCGCGCTCCGCCAGCTCGAAACTGGCGACGGCGTCACCTTCGAGCTGCCGAGCGATGCGAGTGCCAGCAAGTGGAAGCGGTTCGTGACGACATGGCTGACGGTGTTCCCGGTCCTACTCCTCATCAGCATGATGGTTCGCCCGGTGTTGAAGGACGCACCACTGCCGCTGCAACTCCTGCCCTCGTCCCTGCTGCTCACCGCGACCCTGCAGTGGATCATTCTCCCGCGCCTGCAACGTTATACCCGTTTCTGGCTGTTGCAGGACAGTTCGGGACGGCTGCAGCGGTGAGGATAAGGCATGACGGCGCGTTGCCGGACATCACGCGCGCCCTCACCCCACTTCCCAGCTTCGTATATTCATTCATCGTTGGGCTGACCGCTTTCGGCCTCTAATCCTTCGTCATACGCGTCGCGATCCGGGAACGAAAAAAGCCGTCAGGCAGGCTGAGGGCGGATCATTTGTCCTTCTTCCAGCCGAATGCCGACAGCATGATGTCGAAGAGCCGCGTGTTGGGCATGAAACCCCGGACCTTGTCCGCACCGGGGCCGCTCGCGGCGACGACGACCTCTTCGCCGGTATGGCCGGGTTCGACGCTGATCACCGACTTCGCATCGGGATCATATTGCGTCGCGAGCGGCGTCGTGCGCTTGCCGCCGGTCATCCGCAGGCCGAAGCTGTGGTCCGCGGTGAACAGGATCAGCGTGTCCTTGCCGGCAACCGCGCTGATCCGGCGGATCATGTCGTCCATCTCGACGACATGCCGCAGGCCTGCCTTGGGATCGTCGGTGTGCATGTCCCATTCGACCATCAGGAAATAGCCCTTCGGGTTGCGGGCGAGCTGCGCGACGGTCGCCTCCACGGCGGGAAGCGGCGCGAAGTCGGCATCGTGCAGCACCGCGGTCCGGGGCGCCTGGCCGACCAGCGCGGGATCCTCGCCGAAGCGGTAGCCGGCAGTCCTGAACGCCTGTTCGGCGCTCGTCCCCGGGCCGGCGAATGTCGCGACGGCGTCGGCACGGCCCTTGCCGATCAGGATATCGACGCCGTCGCCGAAGCGGGGCTTGAGCATCTGGCGGAATATCTCGCCCTTGTCCGCGCGCGCGGCGACATGCGCAAAGGTCGCGGCCGGGGTCGCGTCCCAGATGTTCATGTTGGTGACGACACCCGTCGACAGCCCGCGCTGCTCGGCATATTCGAGAAGGGTCTTGACCGGCATCGCGCGGCCGCCCGGTCCAGTGGGCGTCGTCGACACCATCGCGTTGTTCGTCTTGTGCCCCGTCATGATCGCGGTCATCCCGGCCGCGGAATCGGTCACCCATCGGTCGAGCGCGGACGTATCCGACAGCGCGACGTTGGGCATCGACTGGATGAACAGCGATTGCGGCCGGTCGTGCGCCAGGATGCCAGCAGCACCGAGCGTCGACAGGCCACCCGCGTCGCCGAGGAAGAGGATGACATTGCGCGCCTCCTGCGCTGCAGCGGGCGTGCTGCAGACCGTGAGCATCGCGCCAGCAAACGCCGTGCCGCCCAGGAATTTGTAGATCGCGGTTTTCATTGCAGAGGTCCTTGCATCGGGGCCGGTGCCGAGAGCGTTGCCGGGTCGTATTGCGGATTGATCGGGTCGTGCGGACGGGGATCGCCAGCGCCCGGTCTTGCGCTCTCGGTCCACGCCGGAACGAGCAGGTCACCTTGCAGCGATGCACCCGCCGCGCTGCGGCGATACACGAAGTCCCGTCCCTCACGGCTGGCCGGGTCTGCGAACACGCCGCGCGTTTCGAGGCCGACGAACCAACGATCTATCGGGCGGACTTGGGGCGCGGTCACGACGAAAAACTCTGAACCAGACTAAAGACGCCCATCCTCTAACCGCAGTAAATGTAAGTTTGGCGACACCTTGATCAGATCAGTTGCCGCGAGGTCTGTCGGCCTGACGATGATGATGACCCGGATCATCGCGAATGTACGCGCCGTCAGACGACACGCTCACAGCCCTCTGTGATCGAGTGCGATGATAGCTGTCGCCCGTATAATCGATTGGACAAATGTACCCGAGATCCGGCATTTTACCAACACGGTGGTAAAACTCATTAGGAGAGGACGCCAAGATGGCCGATTACGAACAGCCTAAGGCAAGCGGTTGCCCAATGGGCCCCCAGGGTGGCGGCGAGGTTAAGGCCCGCTCGCTCCTCGGTCGCACGAACAAGGATTGGTGGCCCGACGCGCTGCCGATCGACATGCTGCATCAGCACGGCGTCTCTCCCGACCCTATGGGCGAAGAGTTCGACTATGCCGAGTCGTTCAAGCAGCTCGACTATGCAGCGCTCAAGGCGGACCTGACGGCGCTGATGACCGACAGCAAGGCCTGGTGGCCTGCCGACTATGGTCACTACGGCCCGTTCATGATCCGCATGGCATGGCACGCCGCCGGCACCTACCGGGTGACCGACGGCCGCGGCGGATCGTCGTCGGGTCAGCAGCGCTTCGAACCGCTGAATTCCTGGCCGGACAACGGCAACCTCGACAAGGCACGTCGCCTGTTGTGGCCGCTCAAGCAGAAATACGGCAAGAACATCAGCTGGGCCGACCTGTTCATCCTCGCCGGCAATGTCGCGATCGAGAGCATGGGCGGTCCCGTGTTCGGTTTCGCCGGCGGCCGCAAGGACGTCTTCGCCTCCGAGGGCGATACCTTCTGGGGCGCCGAGGAGATCTGGGTCAACGAGGGTGCGCAGACGCGTATCAGCGAGGATATGCCCGAGCTCGAAGGGCCTCTCGCCGCGATCCAGATGGGGCTGATCTACGTCAATCCCGAGGGCCCGGGCGGTGAGCCCGACGCGCTCATGTCCGCACGCGACATGAAGGCGACGTTCCAGCGGATGGCGATGAATTCCGAGGAAACCGTGGCGCTGACCGCCGGCGGTCATGCCTTCGGCAAGGCGCACGGTGCCAAGGCCGCACCGCATTTCAAGGCCCCGTCTTCGGAATCGGTCCACATGCAGGGCCTCGGCTGGCTGACCGACAGCGAGGAAATCGGCCAGGGCCATATCACGACCTCGGGCATCGAGGGCGCGTGGTCGAACAACCCGACCAAGTGGACAGGCGACTATCTGCGCCTGCTGTTCAAGTACGATTATGAGCTGACCGAGAGCCCCGCTGGCGCAAAGCAGTGGCAGCCAGTCAACCCGGAACCGGAGGACATGGCCCCCGACGCGCGCGACCCAAACAAGCGTGTGCCGACGATGATGACCACCGCGGACATGGCGTTGAAGGTGGACCCCGAGTTCCGCGAGATCGCGCTGCGCTTCCGCGACGACCAGGCGGCGCTCGACGACGCGTTCGCACGCGCGTGGTTCAAGCTGACGCACCGCGACATGGGGCCACGGGTCCGGTACCTTGGCCCCGAGGTTCCCGAAGAGACGCTGATCTGGCAGGATCCGGTCCCCGAAGGCACCGCGCCGTCGGACGCTGACGTCGCGGCGTTCAAGGACGCCGTGCTGTCGAGCGGGCTGACGATCGGCCAGCTGGTCAAGACCGCCTGGGCGTCGGCTTCCAGCTATCGCCGGTCGGACCACCGCGGTGGGGCGAACGGCGCGCGCATCGCGCTCGCGCCGCAGAAGGACTGGCCGGTCAACGAGCCCGAGCAGCTCAGCCAGGTTCTGGCAAAGCTGAACGACTTGCGGGGCAGCATGTCGCTGGCCGACGCGATCGTGCTGGCGGGTTCGGCAGCGGTCGAGAAAGCGGCACGCGACGCCGGGCACGACGAGGCGGTACCGTTCCTTGGCGGCCGCGGCGATGCGACGCAGGAGTGGACGGATGTCGAAAGCTTCGTCTGGATGGAGCCGCAGGCCGACGGGTTCCGCAACTACCTGAAGACGCGTCACCCGGTGAAGACCGAGGAGCTGCTGCTCGACAAGGCTTCGCTGCTCGGCCTGTCCGCGCCGGAAATGACCGTGCTGGTCGGTGGCCTGCGCGTGCTCGGCGCGAACTTCGGCGATGCGCCCGACGGCGTGTTGACCAAGCGTCCGGGGCAGCTGACGAACGACTTCTTCGTCAACCTGCTCGACAATGACACGTTCTGGGATCTGGTCGACACGTCGAGCGACGAGAAGTTCATCGGCTATGATCGTGGCGGTCGTGAGAAGAAGTGGCAGGCGACCCGCACCGATCTGGTCTTCGGCTCGAACTCGCAGTTGCGCGCGACGGCCGAGGTTTATGCCGAGAACGGTCACGAGGACAAGTTCGTGCGCGACTTCATCCGTGCCTGGGTGAAGGTCATGAACGCCGACCGCTTTGACGTCACCGCCAAGCCGGTATCGTCGAACCAGGCGACGTAAGCGACGTCGGTGGCCGGATAGGCCGTGTCGATCGGGGAAGTTTCCGAACGTACACGGCTTATCCGTCACTGGCCTGAGTTATGAGATATAGATTCTGATCTTTACCGTGCCCTTTAGCCATGGGCTTCCAGGTCGCACTGCAGCCGCCGTTATCGTACTTATAAGGGTGGCGGCTTGTGCCCTTGGCCCCGACGGCAGAGCGACCCGCGCTGAATAGCGTTTGAGGCAATCCCGGTCGAAATCGTACGACCTGTGTACTGGTCCCGACAGCTGGGTGCATGGACCGGGGCCCGGACATTCGCGACGCGTTCGCCCCCTCAGCTCCTACCATTCGATAGGGGCACCGACTTTCAATCCCGGCCTTTGCGACGATCGCTTCCGAGCACCATCTTGATGATCCTTGCCGGCATACCGACCGGTTGGTATGCCGGCACTATGACGAGTCGAGGATCTTCCAATAGCGCTCGCGACAAGCTGTTGGACGCAGCCGTGACGCTCATCCGCCGCAACGGCTTTGCGGCCACCAGCGTCGACCAGCTTTGTGGGGCTGCCGGGGTCACCAAGGGCGCCTTCTTCCACCATTTCGTTTCCAAGGAGGCGCTGGGGGTGGCCGCCGCCGGCCACTGGCTGGCGATCACCACGCCGCTGTTCGCCGATGCGGACTATCATCGCGCACCCGCGGCACTGGCGCGCGTGTTGGGCTATCTTGACCTGCGAGAGGCGCTGATCGACGGCGGCACTGACGCCTTTACCTGTCTGGCTGGCACGCTCGCGCAGGAGGTGCATCAATCACACCCCGCGATTGCGCGCGCTGCTGAGGCGGCAATCGTCGGCCATGCGCGCACGCTCGAAGGCGACGTCGCCGAAGCGCTGGCTGATCATGGCGTTGCCGACGTCGATGCAGCGAGCCTCGCGCTCCACTTTCAAGTGGTGCTTCAAGGCGGTTTCGTCGTCGCCAAGGCAACTGGTGATCCGCAAGCGGCGCGCGAGAGCGTGCGGCACCTGAAGCGCTACGTGACCCTATTGTGCCGAGGAGAGAAACGATGAGCAATATCCGTGAACTCAGCGTCGAGCGCCGTATCGCTGCCCCCGTAGAGGATGTCTGGCGGACATTGATCGATCGCTTCGAGGAGTGGTTCTGTCCGCGACCGTGGCGCGCCGAAGCACGCGAGATCGAATGGCGCCCCGGAGGCCGTAGCCTGGTGGTCATGCATGGCCCCGACGGTGAGGAGATCCTTAACGAGGGCGTAGTCCTCGACTATGAGCCTAACCGCCGCTTCGTATTCACCGATGCTTTTACAGCGGGTTGGCAGCCCAGTGGGCCGTTCATGGTCGGCCTGTTCGAGATCGCGCAAGACGGGGACGGCACCCGTTTTACCGCCGCGGCACGCCATTGGACCGATGAAGCGTGGGAGCGCCACCGGTCGATGGGCTTCGAAGCCGGCTGGGGCGCGATGGCCGATCAGCTCCAGACGTTGGCCGAGGGAGGTGCGCTCTAACCGCCATTGCTGTGTTCATGCTTTCGCAGGTGTTAGAGGACCGCCTGGCAAGCGTGGGGCGGGCGGTTCTCCCGTGATCGCAAAGTTCGCGCTAGCGGGTGAACAAAAAGCCCACCGCGATCAGAAATGTTGCGCCTTCCAGCAGCCCGACAAGGACGTTCCAGGTCGCGCGCACCAGGCTGATCCCCAACACCTGCGCGAACCAGCGCGTCTCGACGATCCAGAAGTTCACGATGCTCGATCCGACGAGCCAATGTCCAATGATGCGCGTCGTTTGATGATGGTCCATCCCGAAACTACTGCCGACGCTCAGACCCAGCGCAAAGACGGCCGCCGGATAACATTGCGCGTAAAATGGCTGCTGCAGGGAATTGCGATCGAGCTTGATCCTGCGTTGGCGCACCATGCGGGCTGCGAGGAATAGTGGGAAACCCGCGAAAACGACGACGCGGAGGACCAGGGCGCTGGCATTGTCGTTGACCAGGTCGGCCAGACCATGATGATTGGCGATGATTTCGTCGGTCTGGCCCAACGCCGTAGCGACGCTGTGCCCCAGCAACAGCGTGAGAGCCAGAAAAAGGGGCGGACTGAGTATCGACGCGTAGCGTTCATCGTCGGGCAGCGCGGCTTCGCGCTCGATCTCCTCCATCGTACGGATCGGTCGAAAGAGCGCCTGCCAAAGCGTAAGGGGAAAGAAGACCACCCAGCTCATCACTTCGTACAGAAGTTCGTCGAGCGAATTGAGCCACTTCATGAAGTCCATGCTGCATCATGTTCGATCCGGGCGTCGATCGCAACGGCTTGCCTTGTGCTAGACTCCGCCCCCTAGTGCTTGCCGAAGACGCACTCTTGCGGGTCCTGCCGCATGTGATGAAGACCGGCACCGACCAAACGGCTCTTCGGCCGAAGCGAGCATGCTCGCCGTCCAATTCCCATGGGCAGTCGGTGGCCGAACGCCGTTGACAGCGATGGACGCCGTCGCTCCCTTTTTATACAATCACTCAATTGATGATGAGGTGATTTCGAACGAACGGGAGAATCGCGATGCGTTGTCCGTCTGGCCTGTCCACGACCATGACCGCCCTTGTCATGGGCTCGGCATTTCCCACAATTGCCCACGCGCAATCCACGGGGCTCGAGGACATGGTAGGCGCCCGTGCAGGTCAGGCCGAGATGGAGTTGCAACGACGCGGCTACGTCAACATCCGGGGTGAGCAAGGCGACGATCGCGTCTATACCTATTGGTGGAACGCCGATCGCCGCCAGTGCGTGAGCATTGCGACGATGGAAGGCCGCTACAATTCCATCCAGCCGACCACCTCCCCCGATTGCAGGAAGCCCGCGAACCTCCGGCCCAACTCCGGCTATGGTGGTCAGGCTGCGCCACGACCGCGTCCCGACTATGACCCCGATCTGGCCTATGGACGCGCGCCAGCGGGCCCCGGCGGCGGTCAGGATCGCTATCCTTCGGGAGGACCTGTTGTTGACGGCAGAAACGTGGAACTCGGGCTCGTGTGTTTTGGGGACGGATCGAAAACGGGCTTTGCGAACGGGACGACCTGGAACTGGAACCGTGATCGTGACCGCTATGAGTCCGGCACGTATACCGAAACCAGGAAGGAGGTCTTCGATGCCTCGCTCATGGTACAGACCTGGGCCGGTGGCGGACGTATCCGGCTACCCAAGTCGCTGATCCCGCCGATCAATTCCCGTGGCAATCAGGGATGGTGGGATTTGTACGACGTGACTGTCAGCCCAGATACGGTCCGCGCGAGTTACCGCCTGAACGGCTTGAACAAGCCACGGCTCGTGATCGATCGGCGCAGCGGCCGCATCACGGTCACGGGCATGAGTGACTATGGCTTTCGGGGCACGTGCGACCTGATCGGACACGAACCACGCCGCTTCTAGACTATGCCGCGGGCGCTGCGCTCCCAAAACGAATGGTGAGGCAGACCACGAATACGAACCATCGCGCACATCAGTCGCCATTGGCTCGGTTGGAAACCCCATGCTATCCGGCTCGCGCAATACGGGTCTACGCGTACCCGCAACGTTGTTGGGGTACAGCGATGAAATTCAGGGCATTTCTGGCGCACATGGTGAAGGTCGCGGCAATCGCACTTGCGGTCAGCGCCGCGGCGCAAGCCCGGATCGGCCATGCCCCGTCGGCCACTGCGGCCCCGCTTCGGTCGCCGATCATATCGTCGGAATTCATATATGCCGATGCGCCTTACCCGCAGGCGCATGCCTCGACGATCGTCGAACTGCCTGACCGGACGCTGGCCGCAGCCTGGTTCGGCGGTTCCGGCGAAAGCCAGCCTGACGTCCGTATCTGGTTCGCACGACGCGGCGCGACGCGATGGGAGACGCCGGTCGCGGTCGCCGATGGTGTGTCCGCGGACGGTCAGCGATTTCCGACCTGGAACCCGGTGCTGTTTCAGCCTGCGGACGGTGCCCTGCATCTCTTCTACAAAGTCGGGCCGAATCCGCGGGCGTGGTGGGGCATGGTCATCCACTCGACCGATGGCGGACGACATTGGAGTCGGCCGCAGCGCCTGCCGGATGGCGTGTTGGGACCGATCAAGAACAAGCCCGTCATTGCGCCCGACGGCAGCTGGGTGTCGCCGTCGAGCCGCGAGGAAGGCAGCGCAGAGGCCAATATCTGGTCGATCCGGATCGAGCGGAGCACCGATCGCGGGAGAAGCTGGCAGGTCGGCGACGCGGTGGCCTCACCGATGCACATCGAGGCGATCCAGCCGAGCATCCTGTTTCACCGCGATGGTCGACTGGAGCTGGTGGCGCGGACGCGGCAGGGTGCGCTTGCGATGAGCTGGTCACGCGACGCCGGGCGCAACTGGTCACCAATCGCGGCGATCGACCTCCCCAATCCCAATGCGGGTACCGATGCGGTGACGCTGCGCGATGGGCGCCAGTTAATCGTCTACAATCACAGCGCGCATCTACCCGAGCGGCCGGGCGATGGCGCACGCTGGCCGCTCAACATCGGTTTGTCCGACGACGGCGTGCGGTGGCACAACGCTTTGACACTCGAGAGCAAGCCGCTACCCGACGGCTATGCCTATCCGGCGGTGATCCAGACGCGCGATGGACTGGTCCACGTCACCTACACGCATAACCGTACCAAAATCCGTCACGTCGTGATCGATCCGACACAGCTGCGCTGAGTAGGAGGTCACGCTCCGGCGCCCCGTCACGAGGTAAGATCTTCCCGGCGCCAGTCGCTGAATGTGATCGAGGCGGGGCTTGTTTTGCTTCGCACAGATGATCTGCGGACAGTTCGAGCGGAGCCGCCGGATCACCGCGCTGTTGTCGTCGTGGCTATTCGGCTACCAGCCAGCTGAAGGAGCGCTAAATGACGCAATGGACATGGATTTTGAGCCGGATCGTCCGGCAGGTCTGGTTCCGGGCAGCGATCATCAGCCTGCTGAGCGTCGCGCTGGCGATCCTCGCCGCTTTCGTCACGCCGTATCTGCCGTACACGTTCGATGCCGATATCGGGCAGCAATCTGTCGGCACGATCCTTCAGATCATGGCCTCGAGCATGCTGGCGGTCACGACCTTTTCGTTAACCGCAATGGTCAGTGCCTACTCCTCCGCAACGCAACTCGCGACGCCGCGTGCGACCCAGCTGATGGTCAGCGATCCGACGTCGCAGAACGCGTTGTCGACCTTCCTCGGCGCCTTCGTCTTCTCGATGGTCGGGATCGTTGGCCTGAACACCAGCGCCTATGGCCATGACGGCCGGATCATCCTGTTCGCAGCGACCGTGCTGATCATCCTGCTGGTGGTCGGCACGCTGCTGCGCTGGATCGGGCATATCACGGCGTTTGGACGGATGGCCGATGTGATCGACCGCGTAGAGGAGGCCGCGACCCAGGCAATGCAGGATTTTGCTGCACACCCTCATCTTGGCGGCCGTGCGGCTGTCGCCATCCCCGCCGATGCCGTCACAGTCACCGCGGTGCAGACCGGATATGTCACGCATATCGACATCACCGCACTTGGCACGATCGCTGACCGCAATGACCTGACGGTGTATGTCGATGTCCTGCCTGGCGCGATGATGCATCCCGCTCGTACGCTTGTGCAGGTCTCGGGAAAGATCGACGACGGCATCCAGAGCGAACTGATCAAGACGTTCACCATCGAACGGCATCGGTCCTTCGACCAGGATCCTCGACTGGGGCTGATCGCGCTGTCCGAAATTGCCAGCCGGGCGCTCGCACCGGCGACCAATGATCCAGGCACGGGGATCGAGGTTCTCAATGCCCTGCTTCGCGTATTCCTGACGCTGAGCCCCGGCGCGGCGCGTGTCGATAAGGAGCCGGACTCCCCACGGGTTCACATCGGCCAGCCAACCATGGAGGATATGCTCGGCGATGCATTCGGCCCGATCCTGCGCGAAGGGATTGCAGAGGTCGAGGTGTCGTTGCGACTGACGGCTACGCTTGCAGCGATGCACGCAAGCCTGCCGGCTGCGCGTCGGGAAATCGAGCACTGGGCCAACCGCCACGCGAAGCGGGTGGCGACGACCATGGAAGATCCCGACGACCTGACGGCATTCAACGAAGCCTATCGCAGGCACTGGCCCGCTTGAGGCACGATCAGGCGGCATGCTGCCATCTGGTTCGACGACATCGCGGCCTCTGCCGACAACCTGAAGTCATTCAAGGACATGAGCACGCACCACGTCCCTGTGGTCACGAGGCAGCCCCATCGACCCGGATCGCCGCGTAACCCTGTCGAAATACGGCGTCACCAGCAGATGCGGCATCGCCAGTGCCGCGACGCCGGCAAAGAGCGACCGCACGCCCGAGGGGTCCCACCGCAGCAGCACTCCGCCCATGATTCCGACCAGCAGCACAGCCAGGCCGAGGATTGGTCCCGTGGCGCGGAGATACGCAATGGTCGTCACGCACCGTAACCGATCTCGACGCTCTTTCGTCTGCGGCACGGCGTGCAGCACCAGAAATCCGACCGAGAACCCGACGAGCGGGGGCAGAATGAGAAGCGCGGTCGTTCCGACCAGAAGACGTCGATCATGGCGCGCCGCGCCGATGATCACCAGGCAGGCGGCTGCTGCGCCACCCGCAACTGCCAAAATGCTGACCATGGCCGGCGCACCGGACTCTCGAACTCCAGCAAGATCGAGAATGCGGGCGAGGCTTGTCGCGTGCAGCGTCGCAGGCGTTGCGACCAGGCTTATGCCGCGGGCAATCCTTTCGAACGGCCTGCTCGCGGGGGCATCCTCAAGACCAAAATGGACTGCCGACGCCAGCAGGAATGCAGGGAGTGCGATCGCAGGATCGACGATCCACCACATAAGACAGACAAACAGTGCAGATACGTACAGCATCAGGAATGCCGGGCGCCGCCGATGCTCGACGATAGCGAGATCACTGGCACCGTGCGCCATGCCGACGACCCCGACAGCAAGGGCCGCGAACGCGAGCTGTACGGTGAGCACGCAAAACGAGGCGACCAAAGCCCCCGCCAGAAGGGAGCCCCAGCCAAGGGCCGGGGCGCGCCGTGTCATGCCCGGTGGCCGCGTTCGCCGTCATCCTGCGCCAACGCCTTGTCGAGGGTGGCTGCCGCGTAGAATGCGTAGACGACCTTGGCGATCACATCCATGATCAGGAACGCCCAGACCGATGCAGGATCGGTGATCAGCTTCAAACCTTCCGGTCCGATCAGGAAGACGATCGGATAGAGGAACCAGATGACGGTCAGGAAGGTGAGGTTCTTGCCATAGGCCATTCCCAAGGCAGCACCACGGCTGAGCGCCAGTGATCGCAATGGACCCCATAGAAGATACAGGACGCCCAGAAACGCGACGCAGGACCATCCGTACCAGATCCATTTCGCCATCGATGGTGCGGCAAGCGACGATATCAGCCCCGTGACGATCATCAGCACATCGAGCACGATGACCGAGGTCAGATACCCACCAACCTCACCCGTCTTCCCATGCTCGTGAAAAGCCAGCAGCACGAGACCCGACAACAGGATCGGCGTCGTCACCGACCAATCCACGTAGCGTGCCAGATATGTCAGCGAACCGTCGCTGTTGATAAGCGTGCCGATGCCAAAGGCCATTGCGAGATACGCGGTCGCCGCGATGAACGGCACGCTGGCGTGCAGGAGCGTATGATGGCCCGACGGCTGCGTCTTCTTACCCGTCGCATATATGGCCAGCGACGCGACCGACATCACGCTGAAGCCGATCAGGAAAGCGGTTTGATCCACCAGGGAGCCCCCTATCATGAGGACGACCCGGCGCCGACCTTGAGCCACCAACATCACTCAGATGTTTTGGGTCCTGGCTCGCGATAAGTTCATGAAGCTGTCATGTTTGACGGCGTCTCAACTGACGATTTCCTGTGTCCTCGGGAAGTGTACCGCCGCACGAAGACCCGGCGCGTTGTCGGTTAATGTCAGCGATGCGCCATGAACGCGGGCCGCGACCTGTGCGATGCTGAGACCAAGGCCAGAACCTTGGGAATGCCGGCTCGTGTCGAGCCGAACGAAGCGCGTCACGACATGCTCGCGCTGGTCAACCGGTATACCCGGTCCCGTATCTGCCACGACGAGCGTGAACCCATCGATCTCATGCCCAAGCGTCACGCGGATCGACCCGCCGGGCGGCGTATATTTGATCGCGTTGTCGAGCAGATTGGCAACGATCTGCCCCAACAGCGAACGAACGCCCCTTATGGTCACCGGCGTCGTTTCGACCGTCAGATCCAATCCACGATCATCTGCCACGGGCTCGAAAAGCTCCACGGCCTCGATGACGATTGCGGCCAGATCGACAGGACCGAACTCGCTGGCCATCGTCGTCTCGGCACGGGCCAGTCTTAGCGTATCGTCGATCGTGCGAAGCAGGGCGTCGAGATCGCTGCGCATATCCGATGTCGCGTCACCATGCCCCCCGCCCAGTGCCGCAAGCTCGAGCCGAGACCGGATCCGCGTCAGCGGCGTCTTCAGGTCATGAGCAAGCGCATCCGTCGCGGTTCGCAGCGAATCCACCAAACGTTCGATCTCCGCAAAGCCATGGTTCAGCGTCGCTGCAAGCCGGTCATATTCGTCGCCGCGCCCCGTCACGGGCAAGCGCTCGTCAAGATGTCCCACCCGGAAACGATCGCCGGCAGTGCTGGCGGCATCGAGAAAGGCAAGCCCGCGCCGGCTGTACCAGAACCCGAAAAGCAGGCCGATCACTCCGGTGGCGGTCAGTGACCAGGCCAGTGCCGACACATAGCGGTCGTGCAGCAGGCGGCGATCGTCCGAGAGGCTGCCGACCAGTAGTCGATAGTCGTTGCCGAGAAGCACCGTGCGCGCGGCGACCTGTCGTTCGAACACCCTGCCGCGTGTCGTCGCGACCTGGGTCTCGAAGGTGCGATACCCGGTGTGGTCGATCTCGTCAGGCCATTTGGCGAGATTGCCCGCAACCGGCTGTCCCGAAGCGTCCGTCATCAGATAGATGAAGTCGGTGACGCGCGGGCGCCCGACCGCACGCGACACCGACTGCGCGACGGCAAATGGCCCCTCACTCTGATAGCGCTCGATAAGGCCTGCCGTCTCGTCGTCGACTGCCGCCTGGGCACGCGCGTCGAGCAGGCGTATCGTCTGGACATATTGAACGCTCAGGGCGATCCCCGTTGCGATGAGTGCGATCAGCGTGATCCAGAGCGCGCCGCGCAATGCGGCCGTTGAGGGCAAGCGCATCGTCAGACAGCATCCAGTCGATAGCCGGAGCCGCGCACCGTTCTGATCATCGGGACATCCTCCGGACCGTCGATCTTGGCACGCAGACGACTGACATGGACATCGACGACATTCGTCCCCGGATCGAAGTTATAATCCCAGATCGCCTCGATCAGCATCGTACGCGTCACCACCTGCCCGGCATGGCGGGTCAGATAGTCGAGCAGCTGATACTCCTTGTTGAGCAGTTCGATACGTCTGCCGTTGCGCATGGCCGTGCGGCCGAGCAGGTCGAGCGTCAACGAGCCCGTCTGCCGGGTACCTTGCGTGGCGTGCGTATCGCTGCGCCGCCGCACGATCGCCTCCAGACGGGCAACGAGTTCGCCGAACGAAAAAGGCTTGGCGAGGTAATCGTCGCTGCCGGCCTGAAGCCCTGCGATCCTGTCGTCCACCTGCCCCAGCGCAGACAGAAGCAGCACCGGCGTCTGGTCACCCTTTGCGCGCAGCGACTTCAGCACCGAAAGTCCGTCGAGCCCGGGCAGGTTCCGGTCCAGAATGATCGCATCGTATTTGCCGACGATAGCCGCAGTGAGACCGTCGATACCGGTGGCGGCATGATCCGACGCGTGTCCGAGTTCCACCAGCCCGCGGCGGACATACTCAGCGGTTTGTGCATCGTCTTCGATCAGGAGCAGCTTCAAGCGCGCGATAATCCTTTTCAGGTGTTCAGGGAGCGGACGCGTGTACCGCCCCCCGGTTCCACACGCTCAGGACTGGCCCGACGTTTCGCTGGCGATGCGCAGGTTCAGGGAGACCTGACGGCCGTTACGCACCACCTGCGTCGGGACGATCGAACCGATCCGAGCCTCTGCTACGGCTCGGGCAAGGTCGCGCCCGTTATCTACCGGCCTGGATCCGAAGCGTCGAACGACGTCGCCGCGCTGCAGGCCGGATCGGGCAGCGGCCCCGCCATCTTCGACTTCGGCGATAAGCGCGCCCTTGGTGACGTCCGAGCCCATCGCACGCGCGATGTCCGGTGACATGTCCTGCAAGGAAACGCCGATCCGCCCCCGCGACACGTGGCCGTTTTGCGCAATCTGAAGCGCGACCTTGCGCGCTATTGCGGCAGGTATCGCAAAGCCGATGCCCACGTTACCGCCCGTCGGCGAGAATATGGCGGTGTTCACGCCGACCACCCGGCCTGCACCATCGAACAAGGGCCCGCCCGAGTTGCCGCTGTTGATCGCAGCGTCGACCTGGAGGAAATCGTCATACGGCCCGGCCCCGATCTCACGGCCGCGGGCGGACACGATGCCGGACGTCACGGTATTGCCGAGGCCGAACGGGCTGCCGACCGCAAACACGCTATCGCCTACCCGGATATGATCGCTGTCACCCCATTTGACCGGGGTGAACCTGCCCTTCCCGTCGATCTTCACCACGGCGACATCGATCTTGGGATCGCGGCCCAGGACGCGACCGGAAAACTCCCGTCCGTCCGACATCTGGACGGTGACGCGGTCCGCGCCGTTGACGACATGGTTGTTCGTGATGACGATCCCGGAGGCATCGACGATGAACCCCGAGCCGAGCGATCCGCGCTGCGGGCCTTGCTGCTGCGGCGCTTCGAATTGCCCGTGACGATCCTGCATGCCAAAGCCGAACAGCTGCCCCAGACGATCGGCCAGTTCGCTATCGTCTGACCCGAACTGGGTCGGCTCGAATGGCAACGCCTGAAGAGCCGCGGGCTTGACCTGGATCTGAACGACGCTCGGTCCTACGGCCTCGACCATATCCGACAAAGAGGCGTGCACACCCGTCGACGCGACGGCAGCAGGACCGGATGCAATGAACCGGTCGGCGATATTCACGCGACCGTCGTCCGCAGCGATCGCGCCGCCCGCGACGCCGGCGAGTGCGGTTGTGCCAAGCGCGACGGCAGCGATCATTGGACGTACAGTCAGGCGACGCTTGAATATCACGATCCATGTCCTTGTTCAGTTAGAAGCAGATGCTACTTTCTGGACCCGGATGATGGGCGCAGCCTGTTTTGAACATTACATCCGTGCAATCTTGTCAGGATGTCACGCGCGAAATGGCAGCCGCAGCGGCTATGCGCCGCGCTCGCTTGTTTCCGCCGGAGATGAGTCCGTGTCGACCGACCATATCAGGCGCAGGCGACCGCCCGCACGCCCGGAGGCTGCCCTGCCCCCTCGCGCGACGATACCCTGTGCTATCGCTGTGCGCTGACGCAGGGTCCCGCCCAGCACGTCGACCGCCCGCGCGAACCGGGCGGATACCCAGGCTGCGTCGCCGAGCGTCTGATCGTCGATGACGCCGGATTTGATACCGACGTCCGGCAAGGCCACGTCGTTCGGGGGATTGAGACTGACATGCCAATCGGCGACCACCGCGTCCGCACGACGTTCCAGATCGCGATAGCCCGCGATGCCGAGACCCGTGAGGGGCGCTGCCGTCGCGCGGATCGTTCGCGCCGCCGAATCCAGCTGCACCGATGAAACGGGAATGCCCGCGATCAGCGCAACGTCCGCGATCGCCCTATCGCGCTCGCGTGCAACGCGCAGCGCATCGCCATTGCCCGCCCGCGCGATCTGCGCCGCCTCGACCGCGCCTGTCTCGGGCGAGATGCGGACCTGGTCGACATGGACATCGACCGGCCGCGACAAGCGTTGGCGAAGGTCCGCAGCGAGCTTGCGATCCGCCCCCGGTTCGATCCGCGGCGTCAGCATGACCGCACGAACGCGGACCGGGTTCGCGCCATGGTCGATCTCGACCTGGCTCAGCCGCGCGCCCGGGGGAAAATCCTCGCCCAGTGCATCGCGTACCTGCCGCTGGGCGACCGCCTCGAACGCAATGCGACGCAGACCGGCACCGAGGGGAATGGACAGGACTCCGATCGCGACCGCGAACAGCACGAGCTGCCACCCGGTGTGGTGCGGCGACAGATGGCTGCCGAACCCGTAACAGCGCGCGACGAGTGCGGCGGTCAGCGCGATGGTGATGGCATTGGTAAGGAACAGCAACAGCGCGCCCGAAAAGACCACCCAGTTCCACGTCGCGATGCCGAATCCGACCACCACCAGCGGCGGCATCAGGGCGATGGCGATCGCCACGCCGACGACCGTACCCCCGCGCCCGCGGATCAGCGCATAGCCCCCCGCGATTGCCGACAGCAGCGCGACGAGCAGGTCGAACAGCGTCGGCTGCGTCCGCCCGGCGATCTCGCTCGTGATCGTCTGGACCGGGGAGAGCAGGATCAGCACGACCGACAGCGCCACCGCGATGGCCGCGCCCAGCATCAACGCGGTCGCCGCGCGGCGTATCTCGTGGAAGTCGAGCGTCGCGATGCCGAAGCCCAGGCCGATGATCGGCATCATCAGCGGCGACAGCAGCATGGCGCCGATCAGCACCGCGACCGAGGGCATCAGCAGCCCGAGCAACGAGATCGCGGCCGAAATGACGATCAGGAAGGCGTAGCGTCCCGACCACCCCGCTTCCTCGGCAATCTGTCGCAGGATGCCGTCATGGTCGACGCTTTCGGTGGCCTTGGCCATCCACGCCCGGGGGAGCGTTGCGAATTTTGCAGGGTTCAGGTGGATCGGGTCGTCTCCGTCATGGCGAAGGTCTTCGATAGACCATGGTACAGCTTCTCGCGGCATACCCACTGGCTGGCCGCATCGGCGATGAACGCGGTCGCGAACATCGGCAGCATCAGGCCGCGGCTCGCGGTCGTCTCCGACAGGATGATGACCGCGGTGAGCGGCGCGCGGACGACGCCCGCGAAATAGGCGACCATGCCCAGGATCACGATCGCGCTGGCGGGCTCGCCGGGGAAGATCTCGCGCAGCAGATTGCCGACGCCAGCGCCGACGGCGAGCGACGGCGCGAAGATCCCGCCCGGCAGGCCCGCGATCGCCGTCGCGGCGGTGGCGACCAGCTTGGCCGGCCCGAACCAGAGCGGCGCATCCACGCCGACGATCATCGCGCGCGCCGGGGCATAGCCGGTTCCCCATGTCAGCCCGGTCACGACGCCGAGCACCGCGACTATGCCCCCGCAGATCCCGGCGAACGCGACGGGATGCGCGCGCGTCCACCCCGTCACGCGATTGCGGCTGACCGCCATCGCCAGGAGAATGCGCGAGAACAGCCCGCCGGTCATGCCACCCGCGATCCCTGCGACCGGCGCGACGATCAGCGCGGACAGCAGCGGCATATGCGCACCGATCGCGCCGAAATAGATATAGTCGCCCTGCACCGACTGCGCGACCATCCCGGCGATCACGATCGCGGCAAGGACGAGCAGCGTCACCCTCTGCTCATAGGCGGACGCGAGTTCCTCGATCGCGAACAGCAGCCCGGCGAGCGGCGTGTTGAACGCCGCCGCGACGCCTGCGGCACCACCGGCGATGAGGACCCCGCCCCGCAACGGCACGCGGACGAGACGGTGCGTAAATCCCATGACGGCCGCCGCCAGCTGGACGGTCGGGCCTTCCCGGCCGACCGAGGCGCCACCCAGCACAGCGCCGATCGTCAGCACCGCCTTGGCCGCCACCGTCCGGATCGAGATCAACGTGCCGGTCGCATCATTCGGATTGGATTGCGCCGCGATGACCTGGGGGATCCCGGATCCCCGCGCGAACGGCGCATAGCGACGGGTCAGCCAGACCAGCCCCATGAACGTCAGCGGCGTCGTGACCAGCGGCAACCAATGCCAGGTCTTTGCAAAGTCGCTGAAAACCTCGCCCGCCCAATCGGCCGCCTCCGCAAACAGCGTCGCGACGATCCCGATCAGGATCGCCCCCGCAAGAATCGCACCCCGCGTCCGGAACTGCGTCGATCGCGGCCCGCGCGCGCGCAGCAACGCCCGATACCGCGACGGCGTCCAGCGTTTGGACGGTAAGAGACGATTGAACAGGCCAGCCATCGGGCTCTTTTAGGTCGCGGCGCCAGTTAGGCCACCCCTGACACCAAGCCGTTGAACCAGGACGTGGTGTATGGCGTCGACCCCATCTGTCAGCTGAGCGCCCTCAGAACGCGTCATGCCACGCCGCAGCAGATCAAGCCGATGGTCGGCGTCGGAATGGAGGCTAAGGCAATATAGCTCGATAAACGAACGCCTGCTTCCGCTGATCGGCTCCCAAAAGCGGACTGGCTGCATTCCAGCAATAAATAGTGCTTTAAGAACTGAGGCTGCCTTCATATTATAGAATACATTACTTAGTTCATTATATACTTTTATATCGACAATTTTGAAAGTATCAACAGTGGCATTATATCGCCGGTTATAAAGCTATATTCAAAAATATTTTAGTATAAACTATCCTACAGACCACGAACGCGGCCTAACCTGCCAAGAATCGCGCTTGCAGCGGCCGGGATCAATGCGGCGGCGATTTGGCATCTCTGCCGTTTGCGAGCACGTGATGCCCCCCTAAATGGCACCAGCGCTTGGCAATGATCCAGCACGGAACGCCGCCAGCCCCGCTAACCGCCATTCCGGTCATTCCCGATGCGAAAAACCAAATGGCTTGCATCCCGTTGAATTCCCACCATCGACAGCGATTGAGTTATCGGCCGACATCTATGCGTGCCGGCCGTTCGACGGCAGCGCGATATGGAACGTTAGTATTCTTATCCTAGGCTAGCAGATGGTACACGGTTCTGCATGACGCTGCATAACAACAGAGCAGCGGTCGTGCGTTCCGCTACGGGTGAACGCACAGGTCTCGCCCCGATAGCGCTGCGATCACGACGAGCGTTGCATTGTCACTGCCATCACGTTGCAGTGCGTTTTCAAGAATGCGGTCCGCCATGTCACCGATCGCCGCGGGCATCGTCGCGTAGTCGCGCGGATCAAGCGATCGCGAAACGCCGTCCGAGCACAGCAGAAATCGATCGTTCGGCTGGACTAGTGTGGTGACGCTATCCAGCGCTACGGCCGGCGCAACGCCGAGCGCGCGCGTGACGACATTGGCTTGCGGATGACGGTCCGCCGCGGCTTCCGTCAGGACACCCGCGTCGATCATCTCCTGCACGACGCTGTGATCGTGGGTCAGCCGCTCCGCCCCGCCGCCGCGCATCAGATAGGCCCGACTGTCCCCCGCCCAGAAGATCGTCGCCTCACTGCCCTCGATCAACGCGATCACGATCGTCGCGCCGCTGGTCGCATGCACGTCGTAGATAGCGCGATTGGCATGCGACACCGCGGCGCGCACCGCTGCCGCGTTGATCGGCGCCGGATCATCCGCCAATGCCTGCAAGACATCGACCACCGTTTCCGCGGCGGCGGCGCCGCCGCTATGGCCGCCCATGCCGTCGACGACCGCCCAGAGCCCACGGTCTGCCCGATCGAGAAGCCGATCCTCGTTGACGCTGCGCACCCGCCCGACATGGGATCGGTTTTGCGACACATAGACGGTTTCCTCAGCGAGCGACGGACCGCCGCGAGGTTTGCGTCGCAACAGGCTGGCGAGCTTCATGCGGGATCGCGGGCCATGGCCGTATCCGCGGCGTCATAGGCGAGGGCGAAGGCGCGATCGAGCGAGCCGGGTGCGGATGCCACGATCTGCCGTGTCAGGTCGGCATGACGGTCAGCGACTTCTGCCATCTGCAGGCTCGCACGACTTTTCAGCAGCGTCGCGCGGTCCGCGATCGCCGCATCGACAGATGCCGGCTCGAACGTGCCGATCGCCGCACGCAGGCTCCCCTGCAGGCCTGCGAACGTGGCGACCAGATGCCGCTTCACGTCACGAAACGACGCCTTCAGCGCCGCCGGGCCCGACAGGAACCCGGTGGAGCCCGCAAGCAGCAGGTCGATCGCCAGCCGCTGTGTCGGCGCCCATTTGAACGGATTATTGTCCGCGCCGCTGATGGTCGTGCGCGTCAATTGATAGCGTCCGCGCGCATGGTCGCGCTCGGCCATCAGGTCGCCGATCCCCAGCACCATCTGCCGATACACCGCACCCGCCCGCCGCATGATCTCGGTCGGCTCCTCTTCGGAGAGCAGCGAACAGTCCAGCCCGGCGCCCTCGCAAAATGCCTCCAGCAACGACCCATCGCCCAGCGGTCGCGCCTCACCGGCATCGGCCCAGTCGCTCGGCACCTCCACCGACGATCCCAGCGGCGGCGTCAGCACCATGGTCAGCGCGCCATCGACTTCCAGGTCGCCATGCGGGGCCTGCGTCGCGACCATCTTGAACCGGCCGAGCCTCAGCGCGCTCGGCACCGGCAGCACCACGTCGACCGCATCGGGAAACCGTTGCCCGGTATCGGCATCGAATACGCCATTCGCGCCGAGCGCGCGCAGTGTCAGCCCATCGCCGTCGACGCGCAGTTCACAATGCGCCCGCGACAGCGCGCAATCGGGGTCGGCGATCGGCCAGTCCGCCTCGGTATCGCGACCGATGCGGAGCAGACCCTCGCGGATCAGCCGCGCATCGAGCGACTGGACCATGTCGTCTCGGTCGAAAAGCTGGAGCATGTACATCAAACGGATCCTCAGGCGGCCAGACGAGCGGACGGCACGACGCGGGTAGCGCGCATCGCGATGTCGGCCTGCGCGCCGGTACCCGCCAGATGCGGCTCGACTGCGGCGGCGGCGCGATTGAATGCGTCGAACGCGGCGCCGAATTCGTCGCGGCGGCGATGCGATATGCGCAGGGCGAAATCGGACTTCGCCGCCTCGTCCAGCGCCTTGCGCAGTCGGGCGAGCGGCCGGGCAACCATAGCGCCGCTCAGATAGCCGATCACCAGCACCACACCCATGATCACCAGCGACAGCACCGTCAGCAGCATCCGCGCATTGGCGATCGCGGCGTCCAGCGCGGTCCGGCGCAGCACCAGGTCGACCGTGCCGAACTCGGCCCCGGCATAGCGGATCGGCCGGACGAACCGCAGTCCTGCGCCCTTGCCCCGGTCGGGTGCCGCGGTCACGCCGGCGCCGCTGCCGATCGCCGCTTCGCCAACGGTGCGGCGATAGCGCGTGCCGATCAGCTTCGCGTCGTCTGCCGCGCGGACGATCCCGCCGGTATCGGCGACCACCATGTCGCGAATCTCCTGATCGCGCGAGGCCGAAGCGACGAAGGCCTGCAACGCGGTCCAATCCTGCTGCTCGGGCGCGAGCCCCGCATTGTCGGCAGCCAGCACCGCGGTGTTGCCGGTGACGAACGCCGCGATCGAGCGACCCGACACGATCGCCATATGCTCAAGCGTGCGTTGCTGCCGCTCCAGGATCGACGAGACGCTCGCGACCAGCGCGATCGCGGTTACTGTGACGAGCGCCAGCGGGAGCTTGATCTTCAGCGGCAGACCACGGCGGCCGGGTGCTGCCTCGGCGGTCGCCGCGATCTCGCGGGTCAGCGCCTCGTACACCGCATGGCCGTCGGCGAACCGCTGCTCGGGCTTCTTCCCCAGCAGCTTGTCGATCACAAAACGCAGGCCCGGCGGGCAGTCCGCGGCGGAACGCGCGATCGGCTCGACACGCTCCTGCGCGATCTGGATGGCCAGCGTCGCCAGCCCCATGCCGGGAAATGCGACCTTGCCGGTCACCATCTCGTACAGCACCACGCCCAGCGAGAAGAGGTCCGACCGCTGGTCGACGGGGATGCCGAGCGCCTGTTCCGGGCTCATATAGCGCGGCGTCCCGATCATCTGGCCGACCTGCGTGCGCGCAAGGCGTCCTTCGGTGCCGGACACGTCGATATCGCCGATCCGCGCGACGCCGAAATCGAGCAGCTTGGCGGTGCGACCGTCCGCCGACAGCAGGATGTTCGATGGCTTCACGTCGCGGTGCACGACGCCCGCCCTGTGTGCATAGTCGAGCGCCGAGGCGAGTTGCTGACCCAACGCCAGGACGCGTTCATACGGCAGTCGCCCTTGCGCCAGCAGCAGCGTGTCGAGCGGCTGCCCCTCGATCAGCTCCATCGCGATATAGGCGACACCGTCCGCCTCGCCCACATCGTAGACCGTCGCGATATTGGGATGGTTCAGCGCGCCCGCGGCGCGCGCCTCGCGCAGGAAGCGCTCACCCAGTTCGGGGTCGCGACCATATTCCGATTTGAGCACCTTGATCGCCACGGTGCGCCCAATTCCTGGATCGAACGCGCGGAACACGTCCGCCATCGCGCCCTCGCCCAGCC
>NZ_JPJC01000006.1:0-56345 GCF_000733135.1 Sphingomonas sp. FUKUSWIS1 | reverse complement strand
AGCGCCCCGCCTGATCGAGCGCCCCGCCATATTGCAGCCACGCCCCCCAGCCGCCGCGCGCGGCCGCCGGCGCGCCGTGATCCGCCGCCAGAACCCGGCCATACCACTGCGCCGCCGCCGCCGCATCGCCGGTCGTCAGCAACAGGTCAGCGTAACGCTGCCAGTCACCGGCGACCGCCTCCTGCCGCTCGGCGCGTGTCTTCGCGATGGCCAGCGCCGCCTCGTCACGGCCGGCGACCGACAGGATTTCGAGACGCTTGGCGATCGCCGCCTCTGCGGACGGCGACGTGCCATCGACCCTGTCGAGCACCACCAGCGCGCGGTCGACCCGGTCGCTATGCGCAAGCGCGTCGGCAAGGACGATTCGCGCGGGGGCATAATCGGGATCGGCCTCCACCGCAGCCTGGGCGAGCGCGATTGCCAGCGGCGACGGCGCCCCTGCAATAAGGTCTCCCGCCAGCCCCGCGAACGTTTGCGCGACGGCAAGGCCGAGTGGCTGGCGCGCGGGGGCGGCAGCGATGCGCTTACGCGTCTCGGCGGCGAAGCGGCGTGCAACCGGGTCATTGCCTGCGGTCGCCAGCGCCGCGCTCGGATCGCGGTGCTCGGCGCGCGAGACCCATGCGTTCAATGATGGTGCGAGGACGACCAGCGGGCCCTTGCCGAGCGTGGCGATCGCCGTCCGGGTCGCCCGGGTGTCGCCCTTGCGCGCGGCGGCGGCGAGCGGGAACAGTGCGGCGTCCGCAGGCGCGACTCCGGCTCTCGCCAGCACCCCCGCCGCGCGCGCGACGAGCGGCATGTCACCCGCCTCGATCCCCTCCCGGTAGGCGCGGATCGCAACGACCGGATCGTCGGGCGCCGCCGCCAGTGCCAGGGCATACTGGTCCGCGGCAATCGTCACCCGCCCGTCCGCATCCGCGGCGCGCGCCTTGAGATAGGCGGAGAGACCGCCGGTGTCGGCCAGCGCCGCCGTCGGGGCGGTCAGCAGGCCGATCGCCAGCAGGACAGACTTACATGTTGGGATAGTTGGGGCCTCCACCGCCCTCGGGCACGACCCAGTTGATGTTCTGCGTCGGGTCCTTGATGTCGCAGGTCTTGCAGTGGACGCAGTTCTGCGCGTTGATCACGAACTTCGGATCGCCCGTCTCTTCGCCCACCACCTCGTAAACGCCGGCCGGGCAATAGCGTTGAGCGGGTTCGTCGTACATCGGCAGGTTGTAGGCGATCGGCACCGCCGGGTCCTTCAGCGTCAGGTGGACCGGCTGGTCCTCCTCGTGATTGGTGTTCGAGATGAACACCGACGACAGCCGGTCGAACGTCAGCACGCCGTCCGCCTTGGGATAGACGATCGGCTTGACCAGATCCTTGCGCCACAGGCTTTCGTGATCGGGATGATGGTGCATCGTGAACGGCACCTTCAGCCCCCAATGCTCGAGCCACATCGTCACACCGGCAAGCCCGGACCCTAGCATGTCGCCGAATTTCTTGACGAGGGGCACGACGTTGCGGACGACCGACAGCTCCTTCTTGACCCAGCTGCGTTCGAACGCTTCGGGATAGGCGGCGAGTTCGTCATGCCCGCGCTGCGACACGATCGCGTCGACTGCAGCCTCGGCCGCCATCATGCCCGACTTCATCGCAGTGTGCGTGCCCTTGATCCGCGGCACGTTCAGGAAGCCGGCGCTGTCGCCGATCAGTGCGGCACCCGGCATCACGAGCTTCGGAATCGACTGCAGCCCGCCGTCGCTGATCGCGCGTGCGCCATAGCTGACCCGCTTGGCGCCCTTGAGCAGCGCCGCGATCTCGGGATGCGTCTTCCAGCGCTGCATCTCGTGGAACGGCGAGAGATGCGGATTGGTGTAGTTCAGCCAGGTGACGAAGCCGATCGAGACCTGGCCATTGGCCTGGTGATAGATCCAGCCGCCGCCGTTCGACCCGTCGGTTTCGCTGAGCGGCCAGCCCTGCGTATGGATGACGCGGCCGGGCGAATGGAGCGCGGGATCGATGTCCCACAATTCCTTGATGCCAAGACCATAGACCTGCGGGTCGCTGTCCTTGGCGAGATCGAACTTCGCGATCAGCTGCTTGGTCAGGTGACCGCGACAGCCTTCGGAAAAGAAGGTGTATTTGGCGTGGAGTTCGAGCCCCGGGGTATAATCGCCCTTGTGCGTGCCGTCGCGCGCGACGCCCATGTCGCCGGTCGCGACGCCCTTCACCGATCCGTCGTCGTTGAACAGGATCTCGGCGGCCGCGAAGCCGGGGAATATCTCGACGCCGAGCTCCTCCGCCTTGCCCGCCATCCAGCGGCACAGATTGCCGAGGCTGCCGGTATAGGTGCCCTTGTTGTGCATGAACGACGGCGTGACGAAGTGCGGCATCTCGCTCTTCTTCGTCTTGCTGAGGATCCAGTGATGATTCTCCGTCACCGGCACTTCTGCCAGCGGACAGCCATCCTCGCGCCAGTCGGGCAGCAGCTCGTCGAGGCTCTTGGGATCGATGACCGCGCCCGACAGGATGTGCGCGCCGACCTCGGATCCCTTTTCGAGCACGCAGACCGAGATGTCCGCGTCCTTCTCGGCCGCCAGCTGTTTCAGCCGGATCGCTGCCGAAAGCCCCGCCGGACCTGCGCCGACGATCACTACGTCGTAGGGCATCGATTCACGTGTCGTCATCATCGTCTCCCGGGGGATGGTCCCTGTCTGCCCGGCTTCCCGCCCCTCCCGTTCGTTCGGGCTCGGGCCGGCACCGTCTTGTCCGTGTCGCGTCTATTTAGGCGATTGCGCGAGTTGACCGCCACGTCAACCACGCAGCATAGGAGACATATGGGGGCGGATCAGACCATCGACTGGCGCAACGCCGCGGTCAGCGTGCTCGACTGGTGGCACGATGCCGGTGTCGACATGCTCGTCGACGACGCCCCGCGCGACTGGTTCGCGGCACCCGAACCGCTGGTTATCGCGCCGCCGGCGCCCGCCGGCGTGTCCGTCGCACCGCCGGTGGCGGTCGCCACGATGCCGCTGTCGCTGACCGAATTCCTGGCCTGGCGGACCGGCGCGGATGTGCCCGAGGCGGGATGGAACGGCATTTCGCTGGCGGCCGAAGGGCCGGCTGACGCTACGGTCATGGTGCTTGCCGACTGCCCCGATCGTGACGACGGCACGGACAATGGCGGCGCCGGTCAATTGCTGAGCGGCGCATCGGGTCGTCTGCTCGACCGCATGCTCGCGGCGATCGGACTGACCCGGTCGGAGGTCCATGTCGCGGCGGTCTGCGCCAAGCGCCCGACCGCGGGCCGCATCCAGCGCGAGGTCGAGGACCGGCTGGCGGAGATCGCCAAGCATCACATCGAACTTGTTGCGCCCAAGCGGTTGCTTCTGCTCGGCAATGCGGCGAGCCGTGCCATCCTCGGGATGGAATTACAGGCGGCGCGGGGACGTTTACATGGAATTAGCCATAAGGTCGGAGAAGCAGGCGTGGTCGCCAGCTTTCACCCGCGCTTTCTGATCGAGAAGCCGGCGGCCAAGGCAGAAGCCTGGAAGGATTTGCAGATGTTGATGGGGGGCCAGATGTCTCAGGAGACGCGGGCATGACCCGCACGCTCGCAATCCTGCTCGGTTGTGCGGCATTGCCGCTGCCCGCTCTGGCGGCACCGATCGCCGACAGCGGTACGGGCGATGCCCGACTCGTTGCCGGTGCACCCACCGCCGAACAGATTCCCGATCAGCTCGATCCGGCGCAGCGCGACGCCTATCGCGCGGTCTTCGGCGCGATCCGCGACGGCAAATGGACCGATGCGCAGATCCAGCTCGATACCATGAAGCCCGGCCCGCTCCATGCGATCGCGCGCGCCGAGATGTACATCGCCAAGGGATCGCCGAGGATCGAGATGGCGCCGCTCGTCGCGCTGCTGAATGAAGCCCCCGAGCTCCCCGAGGCGGAACAGATTGCACGCCTCGCCACGGTCCGTGGCGCGGTCGATCTGCCCCCCCTGCCCGTCGCGCAGCGTTTGATCTGGCAGGACGGCGCACCGCGTCGGGTGCGCGCGAAGAGCCTCAAAGGCGATATGATCGCCGCCGACCTCGCGCTGAAGATGCAGCCTTACGTCAAGGCGGACATGGGCCGCGAGGCGCAGTCACTGCTCGACAGCACGCCCGGTCTCACGCCCGAGACGCTGACCGAATGGCAGCAGAAGATCGCGTGGATCTATTTCCTCCAGGGTGACGACGCCAATGCGCGCGTCATGGCCGCCAAGGGCCAGGACGGCGTCGGCGAATGGGCAGTCCAGGCGCGCTGGGTTGGGGCGCTGGCCGCGTGGCGACAGAATGACTGTGCCAACGCCGGCACGGGGTTCGAAGGCGTCGCGGCACGCGCGGGCGATGTCGACCTGCGCGCAGCGGCGCTCTACTGGGCGTCGCGTGCCGACATGGTCTGCGCACGTCCCGACAAGATCCAGGGCCGGCTGAAGGCCGCGGCGCAGTTCGGCGAAAGCTTCTACGGCCAGCTCGCACGACAGCAGCTCGCGATGGCCGATCCCGCGCGGGTCGGCGGCAGCGGTCCCGGCGGCGTGGTCGCGCGCGACTGGAAGGTCGTCGAGAAGCGCCCCAATGTCCGCGTCGCAGCTGCGCTCGTCGAGGTCGGCGAGACCGAACTGGCCGATACCGTCATCCGCCAGCAGGCGAAGATCGGCGATCCCCGCGAATTCCGCAATCTCGTCCGGGTCGCAGAGGCACTCAGCCTGCCCGCCACGACCGTCTGGCTCGCGCACAACTGTCCGCAAGGGATCACCACCGCGGCCGAGGCGCGCTATCCGACGCCGAACTGGACGCCTGACAGCGGCTGGCACATCGACAAGGCGCTGGTCTACGCGCACACGCTCGAGGAATCGCGCTTCCGCAACACGGTGCGCAGCCCCGCAGGCGCGTACGGCCTGATGCAGATCATGCCCGCAGCGGCGACCGACTTTGCGCGCGAACGCGGCACGTCGATCGACCTCAAGGCGCTGACCAAGCCGTCGACCAACATGGACATCGGCCAGCGGCATCTCGAACGGCTGCGCGACATGGCCGGCGTTACCGGCGGGCTGCTGCCCAAGGTGATCGCAGCCTATAATGCGGGCCCGCGCCCGGTCGGCGACTGGAACGCGATCGTCCACGATAATGGCGATCCGCTGCTGTATATCGAAAGCATTCCCTATTGGGAGACGCGCGGCTACGTCACCACCGTGCTGCGCAACTACTGGATGTACGAAGCGCAGGGTGGGCGGAAGGCCTCGACCAGCCGCAACGCACTGGCGCAGGGCATGTGGCCGCGGTTCCCCGGCCTGCCCGGCGCGACCGCGATCCGCATGAACGCCCGGCCGAATGCGCGCGCGAGCGCGAGCCTCACCGCGCATCAGCCGATGATCGCGGTCAACGCCAGCGTCGGCGCGCAATCCTCCACCGTCACACGCGCGGACTGATCTTTTATGCCAATCGACGAAAGCCGGACCTTTCTGCCGGTCCGGATCGCCGTGCTGACGGTGTCCGACACGCGCGGACTGGCCGAGGATCGCTCGGGTGATACGCTCGTCGCACGACTGGCAGAGGCAGGGCATGTGCTCGCCGATCGCCGAATCGAGAAGGATGACGTCGAGACGATCGTCGCCCGCCTCCACGCCTGGATCGATGATCCGGCGGTCGACTGCGTCATCACCACGGGCGGTACCGGCGTCACCGGCCGTGACGTGACGCCCGAGGCGGTCGAGCGCGTTGCCGAAAAGATGATCCCCGGGTTCGGCGAACTGTTCCGGATGCTCAGCTACAGGACGATCGGCACGTCGACGGTGCAATCGCGGGCCTGTGCCTGTGTCGCGCACGGCACCTATATCTTCGCGCTGCCGGGTTCGACCGGCGCGGTGAAGGACGGGTGGGACGGGATCCTGCGCGACCAGCTCGACAGCCGTCACCGGCCCTGCAACTTCGTCGAACTGATGCCGCGCCTGCTCGAGCGCTGACCGCGCACGTCGACGGGCCATGTTTCGGCATCGATTCCCAACTGATGGCGCGATTTCCGCTGGGCATGGATCGCGCTGATCGCCGCTGCGGGCAAAAAAGACGAGGTTTTAGAGCGCAGAAGCGAAGTGTCTTAGTGTAGTAGGCAACTGGCACGCCAGATGCATTGGTCTTCACGCTGCCCCCGGGCGGCTCGACCTCATCTTCTGGAAGGACACACCATCATGCCCGCTCTGCCAACCACGCGTACGCTCGGCCGCACCGCCACCCTCATCACGATCGCTATTGCCACGGCCGTCAGCCCGACGATCGCGAACGCCGCACCGCGGGGAAGCGCGACACAGGCCCAGATGACGACGCTGAAATATGATGCGAAGTCGCGCAAATACTGCCTGACCGAACCCGCAGTCACCGGCACCCGCATCGACCGGATCACCTGCCGCACCGCATCCGCCTGGGCCGCGTCGGGCCTCGACATGCCGAAGGAGTTGATCCTCGCCCAGAAATGATCGTGGCGTTCAGCCTCTCGCGGCGTGGATCAGATCGACGAGCTGCTTGTTGATCGCCGCGCCGTGGAGGTGGAGATGCACCGCGTCATACCCCTCGCGGCGCAATCGCTGGCGCAGACCGTTGACCGAATCGCACTCGCCGGACCGCGCAAGTTCGAAGGCCCGCTCCACCGTCGTCAGATTCTCTGCCATACCCCGTTCTACGCGCAAAACCGCCGCGCGACCATCCGCGGCACCTTACCCGGCCTGCCGCGCTTCCGGTTAACGTCCTGTCAGCATTCCCGCGCGATACCAGGCAGGTACCGGCCCGTCGACGACGACGGGCGGCAAGGGGGAAGTATCAGTATGCGTAAAATCTACCTGCTCGCGCTCGTCGCAGCCGGGGCCGCCGCCACGCCGGTCGTGGCGCAGTCCTCTGACAGCCGGACCTATGACGGTCGCGCCTATGACCGATTCGACCGCGATTCGCGCGGCAATCCGGCAAGCCAGGTCTCGGGCCTGCGGGTCGAACCCCGGATCGGCTATGAACGCGTCATTTCCGAGCTGAACGTCGACACGGCGAACGACTCGGCAAGCGTCCGCGTCGGCAAGAGCGGCGTCACCTATGGCGGCGAGGTCGGCTATGACGCGCAGGTCAATGTCAGCGCGGTGCTCGGCGTCTATGCCGGTCTCGAAGGGTCAAGCGCGAAGCAGTGCGAGTACGACATCGTGAGCGTGGGCGATCGCACCTGCATCGCCGCCAACCGCAACATCACCGTCGGCGCCCGCGGCGGCTATCTCCTGTCCCCGACGACGCTTCTGTATGTGAAGGGCGGCTTTTCGAGTGGCCGGTTGCGCCTGAGCAACCGCAACGCGACGGTTGAGGAAAACAACGTCGCGGGGTCCGACTCGCTGAGCGGCTTCCACGCGGGGGCCGGTATCCAGACCGCGTTCTCGTCGCGCTTCTACGGCAAGCTCGAGTACGTCTACACCGATTATAACGGCTATGAGGTGAACGACGGCACGACCAAGACCAGCCTCGATTTCAGCCGCCACCAGGCGATCGCGGGGTTCGGCGTCAGGTTCTGAACGCGCATGACGACACCGGGCGGCGTCGGGGACGCTGCCCGTTTGTTCTTTCTTCGTTCCTCGCCCGATGCTAGGATCGGGGATGACCAGACCCCGCCCGGTACGCGGTGCGACGCTGAACGGCGAAAGCACGCGCTTCAACCTTCCGCAGACCGAAGCGGACGGCGACTGGCTTGATGCGCGCGATGCGATCGACGGCGCGGCACCCCGGCTGCGGACGACCGTCACGGTCGAGCGGGCCAGGACGATTATCAGTCGCAATGCATCGCCTGACATCCCCTTCGACCGTTCGATCAATCCCTACCGCGGCTGCGAGCATGGCTGCATCTATTGCTTTGCCAGGCCGAGCCACGCGTTTCACGATCTATCGCCCGGCCTCGATTTCGAAAGCCGGCTCTTCGCCAAGCCCGACGCCGCCGCGCTGCTCCGGGCCGAGCTGGCGAAACCGGGGTACAGCGCGCGGCCGATGGCGCTGGGGACCAACACCGATCCCTATCAGCCGATCGAAGCCGACTGGCGGATCACTCGCGGCATCATCGAGGTGCTGGCCGAGACCAACCACCCGCTGACGATCACGACCAAGTCGGATCGCGTCATCCGCGATCTCGATCTGCTCGCCCCGATGGCGGCAAAGGGTCTGGCCGCGGTCGCGATGTCGATCACGTCGCTCGATCCGAAGATCGCGGCAACGCTCGAACCCCGCGCGCCGCATCCCGAGCGACGGCTTGCGGCGGTCAGCGCGCTCGCGGCGGCGGGCGTGCCGGTCTATGTCTCGATCGCGCCGGTAATCCCCGCGATCACGGATCACGAGATCGAACATCTGATCGCGCGCGCCGCACAGGCCGGTGCGCGTTTTGCGTTCTTCATCCCGGTCCGCCTGCCCTGGGAAGTCGCGCCGCTGTTCCGTGCGTGGCTGGACGCGCATTTTCCCGATCGCGCCGGCAAAGTCATGGCGACGATCCAGTCGATCCGCGGCGGACGCGACAATGATCCGGGGTTCGGCAGCCGGATGAAGGGGCAAGACCCCTGGGCGGACCTGCTCAAGACGAGGTTCGATATTGCCGTGCGGAAGCACGGACTTAACGCGGAACGGGTCGGATTGCGGTGTGACCTGTTCCGCGCGCCACAGGGGCCGCAGGGGGAGTTATTCTGATCCAGGCCCCGGCTTGATTGCGGCCCCCGTGATCAGATCAGGCGCAGCGCCTGATCCAGTTGCTCGCGATAATATCGTTCGAGGTCGCGGTGCATCTGCGCGACCGCGGGGTTCGGTGCGATGCGCGCGAGTACGGCCTGGTCGTCCATGAAGCGTTCGAGCTTGGCTGGTCGCACCGGAAATTCCATCCGCCGATCCTGCGCTCAACTCATTACCAGTGTATATCCATAATGCGTCGAAAACAGATCAATCTCGGATAGTTACCCGTCATGCGGCCGGATCGACGATGTCATGATCCAGCCCTTATTCGCGGCCAAGCCGCCAGCGACCAGGACCGTCGGCCGTAAGCTCAACACCGTCATAATCCACAATCGCATGCCGCGCTGCGTCCACGCGGTGGTCGCGGCCATGCGTTGCCGTGATGACGACGACATCGGATCCCGCGGCATCGGCTGCCGCAATACCTGCCGGTGCATCCTCGAAGACAAGACAGTCGGATGCCGGTACACCCAGACGCTCGGCGGCCAGCAGGAAACAGTCGGGCGCGGGCTTGCCGTTTGCGACGTCCTCGGCCGCGATGAACTGCGCCGGGATCGCCAGACCCGCGGCGGCAAGACGCCGCTCGGCCAGCGCGCGCGGTGCCGAGGTCACGATCGTCCAGCGCCCGGCCGGCAGTGTCGCGAGGAAATCAGCCGCACCACGGATCGGGGTAATGTCCCCGACATCCTCCATCTCGGCGGCGGTGATCGCAGCCGCTTCGACGACCGGGTCGACGCCAGGCAGACCCAGTCGCCGAACCGTCTCGACCGACTGGACGCCGTGAATCGTGGGCAGGAAGGTCGCGACATCCAGGCCGTGCGCAATCGCCCATGCCGTCCAGGTCCGCTCGGCAGATGCGATCGACGTCAGGATCGTTCCGTCCATGTCGAACAGGAAGGCGGCGTAGCTGCGGGTCGGCAGGGTCATGGAGTATCTCGCTTAATCATTTAGCTGTCCTGGTCGGCGGCAACACCATTACCAGGTCCCGCGCAGCGCGCGACGGCGACGCCAAAGAAAAGGCCACTCCGGTTTCCCGAAGCGGCCATATTTCTGTCATCAAGCCTAAGCTTAGATGTCGTCGCCGAGCGCGCCCTTGACGCTGCCCTTGACGTTCTGCGCAGTACCCTTGGCCTGCTGTGCTTCGCCTTCTGCGACCATACGATCGTTATCGGTTGCCTTGCCTACGGCTTCCTTGACGTTGCCTGCGACCTTGTTGCCTGCGGCTGCGACCTTATCGGTGAATTCGCCCATGAGAGCCTCCACTATGTTGTGCGATACGCCAATCGTACCGCTCTGAACTTGTGAGACTATAACGGCCGTCTTTATCGAGGGTTCCGTGACGTTTGCGTCATGGTGTCAGATCAGGCCGGCAAGCGGGCTCGAGGGATCGGCATAACGTCGCTGCCCCATCCGCCCCGCGCGATAGGCAAGCCGCCCCGATTCGACCGCGGATTTCATCGCCGCCGCCATCATCAGCGGATCCTTCGCCTCGGCGATCGCGGTGTTCATCAGCACGCCGTCGCAACCGAGTTCCATCGCCACCGCCGCATCCGATGCCGTGCCGACGCCTGCATCGACAAGCACGGGCACCCCTGCCCCCTCGACGATCAGCCGGATCGTCACGCGGTTCTGGATACCCAGACCCGAGCCGATCGGCGCGCCCAGCGGCATGATTGCAACCGCGCCCGCATTCTCCAGCCGCTTGGTCGCGATCGGATCGTCGACGCAATAGACCATCGGCTTGAAGCCCTCGTTCGCCAGGATTTCCGTCGCGCGCAGCGTCTCGACCATGTCGGGATAAAGCGTCTTCGCCTCGCCGAGCACCTCGAGCTTCACCAGCTCCCAGCCGCCCGCCTCGCGCGCCAGCCGCAGCGTCCGGATCGCCGATTCGGCGTCGAAGCAGCCCGCGGTATTGGGGAGGTAGGTAATCTTCTTCGGGTCGATGAAGTCGGTCAGCATCGGCGCATTGCGATCCGAGACGTTGACGCGGCGCACGGCGACGGTGACGATCTCCGCCCCCGACGCCTCGACCGCGGCGGCGTTCTGCGCGAAATCCTTGTACTTGCCGGTGCCGACGATCAGCCGCGAGCGGAAGGTGCGGCCGGCAACCGTCCAGCTGTCGGTGTTGATCGCCGCGGCATGATCGCCGCCGCCGACGAAGTGCACGATCTCGAGGTCGTCGCCATCCTCGACCATCACGTCCGCCAGCGTCGAACGCGGCACCACCTCCATATTGCGTTCGACCGCGATCTTTTCGGGGATGAGGCCCAGCTCGGTCGCGAGCCCTGCAAGGCTGAGGCCGGTGGAGACACGCTTGTGCTCGCCGTTCACGGTGATCGAGACGGTGCCGTCGGAGTGGGGCATGCAGAGTTTTCCGTTCGTTTCGACCGAAGTCGGGAAACCACCCGTCCGCTGCCGGTCTCATGTCTCGACTTCGCTCGACACGAACGGGTAAGGGGGGTGCATATAGAGGGTGGTTTGCCGCCCCTGCAACCAGGAGCAGCCTTTGACCGCGACAGTCCCTGCCACCGTCCCTGCGACAATCTTCGTCCTGAACGGCCCCAACCTCAACCTGCTGGGGACGCGCGAGCCGGAGATTTACGGCGACGAGACGCTCGACGATATCGCCGGCCAGCTCGAGGACCGCGCGCGCGAACTCGACCTGACGATCGACATGCGCCAGTCGAATCATGAAGGGCACCTCGTCGACTGGATCCAGGAGGCGCAGGCGCGCGGCGCGAAGGCCGTCATCCTCAATGCCGGCGCATTCACGCATACCTCGGTCGCGGTCCATGACGCGATCAAGGGCGTGAAGACACCGGTGATCGAGGTCCATCTTTCCAATCCCCACGCCCGCGAATCGTTCAGGCACGTCAGCCTGGTCGGACAGGCGGCGAAGGGAACGATCGCGGGTTTCGGCGCGCTTTCGTATCTGCTCGCGCTTGAAGCCGTCGCACGGTTCTGACAGGAGGCCCCGCCATGACCGATACACCAGAAACAACAGGCGCAATGCAGGTCGATGTGACCCTGGTGCGCCAGCTCGCCGAACTGCTCGACACCACGCAGCTGACCGAGATCGAAGTCGAGGACGGCTCGCGCCGGATCCGCGTCGCACGCAAGGCAGCGCAGGCCGCACCCGTCGCGCACTATGCCCCCGCCCCTGCGGCGCCCACCGTCTCCGCACCGCTGGCGATCCCGCAGGCCGAGGTCGGCGCGTCCGCCCCGGCGATCAGCGCGAGCGCGGTCAAGTCGCCGATGGTCGGCACGGTCTATCTGGCCGCCAACCCCGAGGCGAAGCCGTTCTCGACCGTCGGCCAGAAGGTCAATGCGGGCGACACGCTGCTGATCATCGAGGCGATGAAGGTGATGAACACGATCGTCGCGCCCTCGGCCGGCACCGTCACCGCGATTCTTGTCGAGAACGGCCAGCCGGTCGAATTCGACCAGCCGCTGGTCGTGGTCGAATAATGAAGCAAATCAAGAAGCTGCTCATTGCGAACCGCGGCGAGATCGCGCTGCGGATCCACCGTGCCTGCCATGAGATGGGCATCAAGACGGTGGCGGTCCATTCGACCGCCGACGCCGACGCGATGCACGTACGGCTCGCGGACGAGGCGATCTGCATCGGACCGCCGTCGGCGACCGACAGCTATCTGAACATCCCCAACATCATCTCCGCCGCCGAGATCAGCGGCGCGGATGCGATCCATCCGGGCTACGGCTTTCTCAGCGAGAACGCGCAGTTCGCCGAGATCGTCGAGCTGCACAACATCCTGTTCGTCGGGCCCAAGCCCGAGCACATCCGCACGATGGGCGACAAGGTCCAGGCCAAGCGCACCGCGGGCGCGCTCGGACTGCCGCTCGTCCCCGGCTCGGACGGCGCGATCAGCGACATCGCCGAGGCCAAGCGGATCGCCGACGAGATCGGCTATCCGGTGATCATCAAGGCGGCCTCCGGCGGCGGCGGTCGCGGGATGAAGGTCGTCACCGATGCCGAAGACCTCGAAACGCAGATGCAGCAGGCCGGCAGCGAGGCAAAGGCCGCGTTCGGCGACGCCACCGTCTACATGGAAAAATACCTCGGCAATCCGCGGCATATCGAATTCCAGATCTTCGGTGACGGCGAGGGCAACGCGATCCATCTCGGCGAGCGCGACTGCTCGCTCCAGCGCCGCCACCAGAAGGTGCTCGAGGAAGCCCCCTCACCGATCATCACCGCCGAAGAGCGCGAGCGGATGGGCGGCATCGTCGCCAAGGCGATGGCCGACATGGGCTATCGCGGCGCGGGGACGATCGAGTTCCTGTGGGAAGCGGGTGAGTTCTACTTCATCGAGATGAACACCCGACTCCAGGTCGAGCATCCGGTGACCGAGATGATCACCGGCCTCGATCTCGTGCGCGAACAGATCCGCATCGCCGAGGGGCATCCGCTAACGCTGCGCCAGGAAGATGTGCAGTTCCGCGGCCATGCGATCGAATGCCGCATCAATGCCGAGGATCCGCGCACCTTCGCGCCGTCGCCGGGGCTGGTGAAGCTCTATCATGCACCCGGCGGAATGCATGTCCGCGTCGATAGCGGGCTCTATGCCGGCTACCGCGTGCCGCCCTATTACGACTCGATGGTCGCCAAGCTGATCGTCTACGGCGCGACGCGTCAGGGCGCGTTGCGACGGTTGCGGCGTGCGCTCGAGGAGATGGTGATCGAGGGCGTCACGACGACGATTCCCCTGCATCGCGCGCTGCTCGACGATCCCGAATTCCAGGAGGGCGCGTACACGATCAAGTGGCTGGAAGAGTGGCTCGCCAAGCAGGGGGCGTAAGCGCTCCTGCCACTTAGAATGTTCTCCCGCGAAGGCGGGAGAACAAGAACCGGGCGGGACACATGGTCTGGCCGAGGTCAGTCCAATGACGACGGAGCATTCGTGAAGGCGACGATCTACCACAATCCGAAATGCTCCAAGTCTCGCGAGGCGCTCGCGCTGTTGCAAGAGGTCGGTGCGGACGTCACAATCATCGAATATCTGAAGACTCCCCCGTCGCGCGCCGAACTCGTCCGTCTCTACGACAGCGCGGGCATGACGCCGCGCCAGGGCCTGCGCATGGCCGAAGACGGCGCGAAGGCGGTCAAGCACGGCGACGCCGAAGCGATCCTCGACGCGATGATGATCGATCCGCTGCTGATCGAGCGCCCGCTGGTCGAGACCGACAAGGGCGTACGCCTCGGACGGCCCATCGCGCGGCTGCACGAAATTCTGTGATCGCTGCCCCCGCATCGTGCACATCCCTTCCGGATGCTGTATTTTCGAGCAGGGTTTACGGGTGAATCGGTCGTTGCCCGAGGTGGCGACAACTGGCACGTTTGGTGCAAGGCGCCCTGTAGGGCGTTGGTTTCAACGACAATCGGGGGCGTACCTGTGAAAAAGATCGAGGCCATCATCAAGCCGTTCAAGCTTGATGAGGTGAAGGAAGCGCTGCACGAGATCGGCGTAAGCGGCATCACCGTGACCGAGGCCAAGGGCTTTGGCCGGCAGAAGGGCCATACCGAACTGTATCGTGGCGCCGAATATGTCGTCGACTTCCTGCCCAAGGTGAAACTCGAGGTCGTCGTCGCGGATGGTCTGGCACAACGCGTCGTCGAGGCGATCGCCGCAGCCGCGCAGACCGGCCGGATCGGCGACGGCAAGATCTTCGTCATTCCCGTCGAAAGCGCGCTGCGTATCCGCACCGGCGAGCGCGACGACGACGCGATTTAACGGCTTTACTGACACCGACTTCATTTGACGCGGCGCAACAATCTGTGGAATTAGCGCGCTGCGCCGCACTATCATTTCCGGCATATCTGCCGACCTATCGAGCAAAGAGGGCTTAGCATCATGGCAAATTCGGCCAACGACGTCCTGAAGATGATCAAGGACCAGGAGATCGAGTGGGTCGATCTGCGCTTCACCGATCCCAAGGGAAAGTGGCAGCATCTGACGATGGTCGCCAGCCTGATCGGTGAAGACGAGCTGACCGACGGCCTGATGTTCGACGGCTCGTCGATCGAGGGCTGGAAGGCGATCAACGAGAGCGACATGACGCTCAAGCCCGATCTCGACGCGGTCTATGTCGATCCGTTCTCAGCGACGCCGATGATGATCCTGATCTGCGACATCGCCGATCCGTCGACCGGCGAGCTCTACGCCCGCGATCCACGCTCGACCGCCAAGCGCGCCGAGGCGTATCTGCTGACGACCGGCGTCGGCGATACCGTCTATGTCGGCCCCGAGGCCGAATTCTTCATGTTCGACGACGTCCGGTTCGAGAACAGCTATTCGACCAGCTATTACAAGATCGACGACATCGAGCTGCCGGGCAATTCGGGCCGCGAATATGAGGGCGGCAATCTCGGCCACCGTCCGCGCGCCAAGGGTGGCTATTTCCCGGTCGCGCCGGTCGACAGCGCCGTCGACATCCGCGGCGAGATGGTCTCGACGATGATCGAGATGGGCCTTCCTTGCGACAAGCATCACCACGAGGTCGCGGCCGCACAGCATGAGCTGGGCCTGACCTTCGGCACGCTGACGCAGACCGCGGATCGCATGCAGATCTACAAGTACGTCGTCCACCAGGTCGCGCACGCATACGGCAAGACGGCGACGTTCATGCCCAAGCCGATCAAGGAAGATAACGGCTCGGGGATGCACACGCACTTCTCGATCTGGGATGGCAAGACCCCGCTGTTCGCCGGTAACGGCTATGCGGGCCTGTCTGACATGTGCCTGTATTTCATCGGCGGCATCATCAAGCATGCCAAGGCGGTCAATGCGTTCACCAACCCGACGACCAACAGCTACAAGCGCCTCGTCCCCGGCTACGAAGCGCCCGTGCTGCTTGCCTATTCGGCGCGCAACCGCTCGGCCTCGTGCCGCATTCCGTACGGCACCGGCCCCAAGGCGAAGCGCGTCGAAGTGCGCTTCCCCGATGCGCTCGCCAACCCGTATCTCGCTTATGCGGCGCTGATGATGGCGGGCATGGACGGCATCCTGAACAAGATCCATCCGGGCGAAGCGATGGACAAGAACCTGTACGACCTGCCGCCCGCAGAACTCGCCCAGGTTCCGACCGTCGCGGGTTCGCTCCGCGAGGCGCTCGACTGCCTGCTCGCCGATCACGACTTCCTGCTCAAGGGCGACGTGTTCTCGAAGGATCAGATCGAGAGCTATGTCGAGATCAAGCGTGCCGAAGTCGCGCGTTGGGAAATGACGCCGAGCCCGGTCGAGTATGACATGTACTACAGCGGCTGAGCCGTGCGGGCCGCACGGCGGTGCGCGAAAGCGCACAGCCGCTGTCGGCCGGCGTCGCCTATGGCGACGACCGACGACGTGGCTTCGCCACGGCGCTGACAGAAAAAGGGCGTCCGGAGCAATCCGGGCGCCCTTTCTTCGTTCGAGCATCCCGCGATTTTTGCCCTGCACGGGAAGATCAAATTAGGTTCTGCTCTATGCCCATGTGTCCCCGCGAAGGCGGGGACCCAGTCTGGCCTCCCGCCTTCGCGGGAGAACATGGCTGCGGCGCGCTCAGGCCAGCAGCACGCTACTCCCGAACGTCTCCCCTGCCTCGAGCGCCCGGTGCGCATCCGCCGCATCCTCCAGCGCGAAGGTCTGGCCGATCTCCGGCTTGAACGCGCCCTGCGCGAGCATCGCGAAGACCCGGTCGACCATCGCCTGCCGGTGCTCGGCATAATCGAACAGCGTCGGGCGCGTCACGAACAGTGATCCCTTGGCCGCGAGCACGCCGAGATTGACGCCATCGACCACGCCGCCTGCATTGCCGAAGCTGACGATAAGACCCCGCTTGGCCGCACTGTCGAGTGACGCCTGCCAAGTTGCGCCGCCGACGCCGTCGAGCGCCACGGGCACGCCCTTCCCGCCGGTGATCTCGCGCACCCGCGCGGCGATGTCCTCGGACCGGTGGAGAATGACGTGATCGGCCCCCGCCTTGCGCGTCCGCTCGGCCTTTGCCTCGCTGCCGACGCTCGCGATCACGGTCGCGCCGATCGCCTTCAGCCAGCCGACCAGGATATGCCCAACCCCGCCCGCGGCGGCATGGACGAGCACCGTCTGCCCCGCCTCGACGCGCGCGCAGCGTTCGATGAGGAACTCCGCGGTGCAGCCCTTAAGCAGGATCGCCGCGGCGGTGCGGTCGTCGAGCATGTCAGGCAAATGGAAGAGCTCACCCGCGGGCACGTTGCGCTCGGTGGCGTAGGCCCCGCGAGTCGGGCCGAAGGTGCCGACGCGGTCGCCCGAGGCAAAGCCCGTGACCCCCTCGCCCACCGCCATCACCACGCCGACCGCCTCGCTGCCGAGCCCGGAGGGCAATGCTACCGGATAGACGCCGCTGCGGTGATAGGTGTCGATATAGTTCAGCCCGACCGCGGTGTTGCGCATCCACACCTCGCCCTTGCCCGGCGCGGGCAGGTCGACGTCGTCCCACTGGATCACCTCGGGGCCACCGGTCGTCCTGATTGTCGCTACGCGTGCCATGCCCGTCTCCTGTTGGTCATGACCCTAACTAGGCTCCGCGTTTCGGGTTGCAACCGATCCGCCCGACGCCCATTCCTCTGCAAAACACGATGCGGAGAGGCATGATGAAGAGCTATCTGAAGCAGTATATCGACGGCGCCTGGGTCGACAGCGACGGCGGCCGAATCCACCAGGTCATCGACCCCTCGACCGAACAGCCCTGTACCGAGATCACGCTCGGCACCGCGGCCGATGTCGACAAGGCGGTCGCCGCCGCCCGCGCCGCGTTCGAAAGCTGGAGCCAGACGAGCGTGCAGGAGCGGCTCGACGTGCTCGGCCGAATCATGACCGAGTACAAGGCACGCATGCCCGATCTGGCCAAGGCGATGTCGCAGGAAATGGGCGCGCCGATGGCGCTCGCATCGGTGGCACAGGCGCCGACCGGCCTCGCGCATTTCTCCGCGACCGCCAAGGCGCTGGCGGCGTTCGAATTCTCCGAAGTCATCGGCAAGGCGACCGTCGTGCACGAACCGCTCGGCGTCGTCGCGATGATCACGCCGTGGAACTGGCCGCTCAACCAGATCTGCGCCAAGGTCGCGCCAGCGCTGGCGGCGGGCGACACGATGATCCTGAAGCCGTCCGAGGAGGCGCCCTCCTGCGCAATCATCCTCGCCGAGATCATGGATGCCGCGGGCGTCCCGGCGGGAGTGTTCAACCTCGTCAACGGCGACGGCCCCGGCGTCGGCGCGGCGCTGTCGAGCCACCGCGACGTCGACATGGTCAGCTTCACCGGGTCGACCCGCGCGGGCATCGCAGTCGCGCAGGCCGCCGCTCCGACCGTCAAGCGCGTTCATCAGGAGTTGGGCGGCAAGGCGGCCAACCTCGTGCTCGAGGGGGCGGACCTTTCCAAAGTCCTGCCGCCGACGGTGGCGGGCGTGCTCGCCAATTCGGGACAGAGCTGCATCGCGCCGACCCGGCTGCTGGTCCATGCCAGCCAAGTCGCCGAAGCCACCGCGATCGTGAAGTCGATGATGGAGCAGACCAAGGTCGGCGACCCTGCCGAAATGGGCCAGCATATCGGCCCCGTCGTCAACAAGGCGCAGTTCGACAAGATCCAGGGGCTGATCCAGTCGGCAATCGACGAGGGTGCGACGCTGGTCACCGGCGGCGTGGGGCGTCCCGACGGGCGCAACGCGGGCTATTACATCCAGCCGACCTTGTTCACCGATGTCCGCCCCGACATGCGGATCGCGCAGGAGGAGACGTTCGGCCCGGTCGCGACAATCACCGCCTATGCAAACCAGGACGAGGGTATTCGCATCGCCAACGCGACCGAATACGGGCTGTCCGCGACGATCTCGGGTGACCCCGCCGCCGCCGCCAAAGTCGCGCCAAAGCTGCGTGCGGGGCTGGTTACGATCAATTCGTGGAGCCCCGACATCGGCGCGCCGTTCGGCGGCTACAAGCAATCGGGCAATGGCCGCGAGAATGGCCGCTACGGGCTGACCGACTTCATGGAAGTGAAGACGGTGGTGGGCCTGCCCGGCTGATGCCGCCGACGCCCCCTCCCCTGCGGGAGGGGGCTCAGTGCATCGGCCAGACAGCAACGATCAGCGGCGTGCCGACCAGCAGCACCAGCAGCGACAGTGGCGCGCCGAGCCGGGCGTAATCGCTGAACTTGTAGCCGCCCGGCCCCATCACCAGCGTGTTGCACTGATGGCCGATCGGCGTGAGGAAGTCGCACCCCGCGCCGACCGCGGTCGCCATCAGAAACGCCTCGGGCCGATAGCCCAGATCGCCCGCAAACGTCGCGGCGATCGGCGCCATCACCAGCACGGTCGCGGCATTGTTCAGGAACGGCGTCACCGCCATCGCTGCCGCCAGGATCAGCGCGACCGCCCCCCAGGGCGGCAGCGTCGATGCGGTCGCGGACAGCCAGGTCGCGATGACGTCCGACGCGCCGGTGGTGCGAAGCGAGTCGCTGACCGGGATCAACGCTCCAAGCATGATCAGGATCGGCCATTCGACATGGTCATAGGCCTCGCGCACCGGCAGCACGCCGGTCGCCATGATCAGACCCGCCGCCGCGAAGAAGGCCACCGCCACGGGCACGAACCCCATCGCCGTTGCCCCCATCGCGACGCCGAGGATCCCGATCGGCAGCCAGCTGCGCTTCGAGACGCCAAGCCGCATCTCGCGCTGTGCCAGCGGCAGGCAACCCAGATCGCGCAGCTTGCCGGGCAGTTGTTCGAGCGGCCCCTGCAGCACCAGCACGTCGCCCGCGCGTAGCTCGATATTCGCCAGTCTGCGCGACAGATGCTCGCCCTGTCGCGAGATGGCGATCAGATTGACCCCGAACCGCGCCTGCAGCGCAAGCCGCGCCGCGGTCCGGCCCGCCAGCGGCGAACCGACACTGACGACCGCCTCGATCACGCCGACTTCATCGTCGTCCGCCTGATCCGCCTTTTCGCGGTCCTCGCCTTCGAGCTTCAGCCGGTCGCGCGCGATTACGCGTTCGAGCGCATCGGGTTCGCCGCCGAGGATCAGTACGTCGCCCGCCCTCAGGTGCGTATGCTCGTTCGGCGCGCTGCGCATGCCCGCGCGCAGGATCCGCGTGATCGACACCTCGCCGTCGTGCCGTGCGAGAAAATCCTCGACCGACTCGTCGACCGCGGGGGACGTCTCGGGGATTGCGGCTTCGGTGATATATCCTTTGATATCGAGCGCTTCGCCCATCGTTGGCGCAGCCCGCCGGTCGCGCGGCAGCAGGCGATAGGCGAAGCGCAGATAGATCAGCCCCATCACCGTCAGCCCGAGCCCGACCGGGGTATAATCGAACATCCCGAACGGCTGCCCGGTCATCTGCTCGCGGACGCGGCTGACGATGATGTTGGGCGAGGTACCGACAAGCGTGATGAGACCGCCGAGCAGCGACGCGGTCGCCATCGGCATCAGGAACACCGATGGCGAGGTGTTGTTCTTCTTCGCCATCTGGAACGCGGCAGGCATCAGCATCGCCAGCGCGCCGATATTCTTGACGAGCGCGGACGAGAACCCCACCGACGCCGTCAGCACGACGAGCTGCGATCGTACCCGCGTGACCCGCTTTGCAAGCTTCGCCAGCGCGAGTTCGATCACCCCCGAGCGCTGGACCGCCGCCGAGATGACGAGCGCCGAACCGACGATGATGACGATGTCGTCGGAAAAGCCCTTGAAGGCATCCTTCGGGCTGACAATCCCCAGCGCAATGCTCGCGAGCAGGGCCAGGATCGCGGTGACGTCATAGCGAAACCGTCCCCAGATGAAGAGCATCATCATGCCGATGAGCGTGGCGATCGAAAGGGATTGGGGAAGGGTCATCTGGCCTCGATATGTGACTGCCGATCAACCATGGCCGAAAGCGCTGGTTCCCACGACAAGGGGTCCTCCGGCGTTTGCCGCCGGTTCAATAGTCCTTCGAAATGCGGACGTTCGCACTCTGCCTGCCAAGCGTGGAGATGCTCGACAGCAGCGACAGCCAGCGAGTGACCTGGAACTCGACCTGCGTCGCGCTATAGCCCTGGCCGTCGGTGACGATCTCCGCATAGAGCCGCCGCGTCACATATTTGCCCGCGGCGATCGAGGTGCCCTGCCCCGTCTGCGGATCGGCAGGCAGGATGCGCAGCCGGTCGAGACCCGCCGCACGCCGCACCGCGTTGATCGGGTTGATACCGTTGCCGCCGTCCTGCAACGCCGCCACCGCCGCCGCGAGTTGCAGGGCCTCGGGCGCGGACAGGTTGGTGATCGACGTCCCGAACAGCAGGCGCGAGAGCAGCTCGTCCTGCGGCAGCGCAGGCGTGCTGGTGAACCCGATCTCGGGCTTGAGCGCATAGCCCGTGACGCGGATCGAGGCGTTGAGCCCGGTCGAGTCCGCATTCGCCTCGATGTCGAGCGCGGGATTGGCGGGGACGCCGCCATCGAACCGGATGACGCCGCGCGCCAGTTCGAATTCGCGCCCGGCAAATTCGTAATCGCCACGGATCAGCGTCGCACGGCCCGTGATCGCGGGATTCTGCGGCTCACCGGCGATCTGGAGATTGGCGGACCATTCGCTCGTCAGCCCCAGCCCGCTGACCATGACCTGGTTCGGTGCGCGGGCCTTGATCGCCAGCGTCCAGGGGCGCGTCGGCGCGGCCTTTTCCTCGCCGCCCTCGGGCAGGTTGATCTCCCGGATGTTGAGCTGCGGCACCGCGCTCGCCGCAGTCGCCTGGCCTAGCCGATAGCGACTCTTGTTCATCACCACGTCGCCCGCGATCACGCCGCCTATCCCGTCCGATGTGAACGTCAGCGGCCCCGTCACGGTCGCGCCGATATCGTCGCGATTGATCATCACCGCGCTTGCAGCCTGAAGCCGCAGGTCGATGCCGAGCCCGTTCCTGGCCGCGAAATCAAACTGGCCAACCCCCGTCACCCGGCCGCCCTTGCCCGCGTCCGCGGCGAAACGGTCGATCACCAGACGCGAGCCGCCGAACCGGCCGCTGGCCTGGACGTTCGACAGAATCGTGCCCGTCGTCCCGCTTTCGATGCGAGCGTTGGTCGCACGGACGACACCGCGGATTACCGGCGCTTCGAGCGTACCGACGACGTCCGCCCCGATCGCCACCGGTCCCGACAGGTCGAACAGCTCGACCCCCGTCAGCCGCCACAGCGTGTCCGCGGGCCCGCTGTAGCGAAGCTGTCCGAACAGCCGCGCGCGTGCGATCCGCGTGGCGAGGTCGCCCTCACCGAGCGGTGCGAGCTGCGCCTGTGCGCGCCCGATTGTCTTGCCACCCGAGGCGATCACCGCACGCACGCCGAGCTTGTCGGGCGACAGAAGCGCCGCGACCCCGACATCGATCGGCCGCGACGACAGCACGAGCCCCGCACGGCTGAGGCCACGGATCGTCACGTCCGCCTTGCCCGTCGGCGGGTTGCCGCCGCTCGTCGCGACACTGAACGTACCCGATGCCAGACCGCCAAGACCGAGTCCCGGATAGCCGATATCGAGGATGGCCAGCGGCATCCGCGTCATGCTCGCATCGATCGCGCTGGTCGAACCGGTGAAGCGTCCGCCGATCTGCGCCTCGCCCCCCGAGAAGCTCAGCCGCGTCGGTGCGAGGCGCCAGCCATCGCCGTCGCGGGTCACGATCGCCGGGCTCAACAGTCGGAGCGGTCGCCGGTCGAGCGTCCCTTGCGCGGCGATGCGATAACTGTCGGCGGTCACGTCGGTCACGCTCTCGATATCAAATGCGCGTCCGCGCGACCCGGCAATCGACGCCTTGATCTGCCCCACCCCGCCGCGCAGCGACGCGCTGCCCGCCAGCCGCCCGATGCTGAGCGCGCCGCGTTGCAAGCCTGCGCCGGTCGCGGTCGCCTCGATCGAGGTGCCCGCGGGGTCGAGAATCGTGACGAGGTCCATATGGCCACGCCGCAACGTCCAGCCGGCAAGCGTTCCCGCGCGCGCATCGACATGCGCCTCGACGCGCTGATTCTCGCCCACCGGCCGGAAGAGCAGTTCACCCGAAAGACCGCCGCCCGCCACCGCGAGCCGCCCGTTGAAGCCGCCATCGACGATCGCGAGCGTCCCCGTCGCGCGGGTCCCGCTGACGTTCAGCGCGGCGATCGCGATCGTGGCACCCGCGCCGCGCGGCAGGAGCAGCGTTCCGGCCGCGGTAAAGGGGCCAAGCCGCGAGCCACCCGCAGCGGCAAAGGCATAGCCCTGCGCGGTCGGATCGAGATGCGCCCGCACGTTGGTCAGCCCCAGCGCCGGACTGGGGCTGGCGAGGACGAGGTCGAGCGTCGGCCGCTCGATCCTGCCGTCCAGCGTCAGCGTGACCGGCCCGTAGTTTTGCTGACGGCCACCGCCCTCGAACCGGAAACTGCCGTCGCGCCGTCTGTAGCCGTTGCCGCTCAACCGGATCTGCGGCGCGACGAGGACGAGATTGTTGAAATGCAGGACTCCGTCCGTCGTCCGTTCGAGATTGGCGGTGAGCCGCGGCAGACCGCCTGCGAGACTGCGGAAGAAGGCGTTGTCGAGACGCAGCACCTGTGCCGCGCCCTGCCCAATCACGCGCGTCCCCTTGCCGTTCGGCCCCGGAACGACGCGCAGCGTCGACGTGACGTCGACGATTCCCAGCCCCGGGATCAGATAGCGACCGAGCCGGCCATTCACCCCGACGTCGAACCGTCCGGTGCGCAGATCGACCCGGATGCCGATCCGTCCGTTAAGCTTGTCGGAGCGCAGCACGAGGTCGTCACCGGTCAACAGCGCAGGCGTGATCCGCAGCCGCCCATCGACCGACAGGTTGCGCAGGATCCCCCCGGCGACATCGCCGACCCCGGTCACGCGGGCGGCGGTGACGCGGATCGGGACGGTGACCGGCGCCGCCGACAGACGCCCCTTGCCGGCGATCCGCACGCGATCGAAGCCGGTCTTGTCGAAGGTCAGTCGTGCCGCGTCGAGGCGGTAGTCGAAGCTTGCGGTCGCGAAGGCACCGTCGAGAATGGCGCGCAGTTCGATGCCGCTGCCCCCCATCGTCCCGATCAGCGCCGTCGGCCGCAGCAGCCGCGCCTTCACGCGAAGATCACGAAACGCGTTCGCGCCGAGATCGACGATACCCGTCGTGTCGAGCGAGAGCGCCGGCGACCGCAGCGACAGCCGCCCGTCGAGCCGGCGTTCGACGAACGTCGCGGCGCCATTGACCAGCACCCGCGGCGTCGTGAGCGCTGCGAGCCGTCCGCTGAGCAGCCCCGAGGGGGCGAGCGTTCCCGACAGCGTATAGCGTCCGCTTGCCTGTGAAAGCGCGAGATCGACCGCGCGTGCCGTGCCGACAATACCCTGTGCGCGGCCCGTCCAGCGTGCCCAGCGGCCGTCACCGGTGACGACGAGCGCGACGTTGCTCCGGGCGCCGATCATCCGGGCGAGCACCCCGTTCGCCGCCCCGCGCGCCGCTACGTCCAGATCGAACCGGTCTCGCGCTGGCTCCGCATCGATCCGCAGCTTGAGCCGGTCGCTGCCCGCGACCAGCGCGTTCACGTCGACGAGCGCGCGTCCCGAGCGGATATCGGCACGGCCGTCGAGCCGCGCGACGCGTGCGGTGCCGAGCACGCGCGTGTCGAGCAGCAGGCGTCCGACCGTGAGCCGCCCGATCCGGATGTCGAAATCGGGGAGGATCGGCGTGCGCCTCTTCGACGGTCGCGTGCGCGGGACGTGGAACAGCGTCGCGCGATCGATCGCGAGCCGGCGGATCTCGAGCCGGTTCGAAAACCAGCGGATGGGCGACCAGTCGAGTTCGACGCGCGGCGCCTGGAACACGAGCCCGTCGAGATCATAGACGCGCAGATCAGTCAGCCGCGTATCACCATAGAGAGACCCGTCGATCCGCCCGATCGTGAAGCGCAGCCCGTTGGCCGCGCGGATCGCGCCGACCCGATTGGCGACATAGCGGTGGCCGATATCGGTATCGACGATCAGCAGCGCGGCGCCGAGGATCGCCACCAGGGCAAGGAACGCCGCCGCAAGCCAGCGCCACCAGCGGCGCCGTGGCACAGGCCGGCCCGGCTCTGTCGTCTCGGTCGCGGCGTCGGTCAAAACGCCTGTCCCAGCGATACATAGACCGCGATCCGGCTGTCGCCCGGTTGCGGGTTGATCGGCGTCCCGACATCGAATCGGATCGGGCCGAAGTTCGAATAATAGCGCACCCCGATCCCCGTGCCATATTGCAGGCCGGTGAATTTGGGCAGCGGCGACGTGTAGATGTTGCCCGCATCGAGGAACGGCACGACCCCGAAATTGCCGAACGCCTTGATCCGCGCCTCGATCGAGAATTCGGTCAGGCTGCGGCCGCCGATCGGGTCGTTGTTCGGATCGCGCGGACCGATCGACTGATAGCCATAGCCGCGTATCGACGCGCCGCCGCCGGCATAGAAACGCCGCGACGGTGCCACCTGATCGCGCGGCGCGCCGACGATCGTGCCGAGCCGGGTCCGCCCCGCCAGCACGATCCCGTCGCTGACCGTCCGGTACACGCTCGCGTCGATCTGCGTCCGCGCATAGCCGAACACCGATCCCTGGAACGATGCCTCCGGGCTCAGCCGCCCGCCGAGCCGGAACCCGCGCGTCGGGTTGAGCAGGTCGTCCGATCCGTCATAATTCAGCGTGGTCGGCAGCGCGCCGATGAAGAAGGTCCGGCGTCGAGGATCGCCGGTCGACACGATCACGTCGCGTTCGTCCGACGCGATCAGCTCCGCGCCGAGCGACCAGGTCCAGGTCTTCTGGAAGAAGATGTTCGTCTGGCGTTCGATGCTGCCGGCCAGCGTGAAGGTCTTGGCCTCATACGCATCGCGGTTGATATGCACCGCGGAGACCTGCGCGGTCAGCACGCGGTCGCGCGCATGAAAGTTGTTGCGGCGATAGACGATCGCGCCGAGCTGCTCCTGCGTCCCGATAACGCTGCGCAGCGTGAGCGCGCCCTCGGGCGGAAACAGGTTGCGATGCGTCCAGCTGACCTCGGCGCGTGCGCCCTCGCCCGTGCCATACCCAAGCTCGCCCGCGACCGTGCGCGGCGGCGCGCGGTCGAGCTTCACACCGATATCGACGCTGTCGGCGGTGCTGCCCGGGATCGGCCTGACCTCGACCGACGACACCAGGCTGGTCTGGACGAGCGCCCGGCGCAGATCGTCCAGCTCGCCCGCATCATAGGGCTGACCGGGCGTGAACCGCGCGATCTCCTGCACATGCTCCGCATCGAACACGCGGTTGCCGGGCAGCGCGACGATCCGGCCAAAGCGCTTCTGGCCGCCCGGGACGATCGACAGGTCGAGCGTCGCGGTGCGCGTCGCATGGTCCACCACGATCGCCGGATCGCCGACCTTGGCGAACGGAAAGCCCTCGCGCCCGATCTGAGTCGTCAGCTTGGCCTCGCCCGCGACGATCGCATCCGAGTTGACCGGGTCGGCAGGCTTGATGCCGAAGGCCTGGGCCAGCGCGGGCGCCTTGTCCCCCGCCGCCGCCAGACCATCGATCGTCACGCCCGTGAAGGTGTAGCGCGTGCCCGGATCGGCCGAGACGATCACCAGCGGCTTCTGCCCGGGCTCGACCCGGGTGGTGACGCGCGCGTCATAATAGCCCTCGGCGCGCAAAAGGCTGTTGAGCAGGTCGCCGTCCTCGCGCGCACGGCGATCGAGCTGCGCGGCATTGGCAACCTCGCCGTCGTTCGCGTTGAGCGTCGAGAGCTGGTCAAACCGCTGTTTCAGCAGCGCGTTTCCAACCGAGTCGATCCCTTCCAGCCGCCACGAATAGCGCGTCTCGGTCGTCGCATCGGTGTTGGTCGCGACGGTGACTGGATCATCGGTGGCGGCGGCAAGATCGGGCCAGGCGACGCCGATATCCGGCAGCGGCGCGAGCGGGGACATGGGATCGAGCGACACCGGCGCGTCCGCGGCCGCAGCGCCCTCCTGCGGCGTGGACACGCGTGTCTGGGCGGCGGCGCGGGGGGGCGCCGTCAGCATCGGCACGACAAGGACGGCGGTGGCCGTACCGATCCCGACCCACCCGAAGCGATACACCATGCTCGCCTCCTAGCCGGGCTTGGCCCCCCGCAACAGTCGTTCGTGACGCATTTTCGCCACGTTTCGTCATGACATCGAAATACTCTGCCGGACAATCAGCGCGTTGCGCGGTGCATCGTCCGCGCCGACGGCGGGCACTGGCGTCCGCGCGCGCGACGTGGCAGGTGCGGGACATGGCTGACAAACGTCCGACCGCCGCCGGCGGCTTCCTGATCGCGATGGGCATTCTTGGCGGCGCGGGGGTCGGATTTGCGATCGGCCAGGCCACGCCCGGTCTCCTGATCGGCACCGCGATCGGCGTCGCCGCAGCGCTCCTCGTCTGGATCCGTGACCGCCGCTAGGCGGGTTCGCGCATCTGCCAGACGACGCGGCCGACAATGTCGACCGGGCCGTCGGGTACAGGCGGCGCGGCAGGATTGTCGCTCGACACGGCGAGCGTCCCATCGCGCAACGCGACCCGCTTGACCATCGTCAGGCCATCGACCCGGATGACGTGAAGCCGTCCGCGCGCGCCCGGCACCGTGGTCGCCATATCGACGATGATGTGATCGCCATCCTGCAGGCCGGGCTCCATCGATGTTCCCCGGACCCGGATGATCGCCGCCTGCCCGTCGCGCAGCCCGAGCCGCCGCGCCAGCGCGGGGTCGATCACGTCGGTGCCCAGCAGCACCTCGTCATCGACCAGCGCGCCCGGCCCGGCCGACGCCTGCACCGCCAGGCGGGCGATCCGAAACCCGGTTCGCCTTTCGCTGCCCTTCGTTCCGCTCCCGCCGAGCACATGATCCTCGACGCCGAGATACTGAGCGAGCAGCCGGCGATCGTCCTCCGCCAACCGTCGTGGCGACCCGCGCTTCACATACTGCTGCAGATAGGCCGCGTTGCGTCCCAGCATCGCCGACAGGGCCGCCATACTGTCCCCGCGCGCAGCCGCAAGCCGTGCCAGCGCTGCTCGGGGATCGGGATCGGACATGGCGAGACCATAGCGCAGGAAAAATCCTAGACAAGTTGGATTTCAGGGAACAGATCGTGAACGGAGACGGGAATCACGAGGAGCAAACGATGTCCGTACTGGTCAAGATCAACCGATATCTGCGGCAGACCGACATGGGGGCGGCCACCTTCGGACGGCGTGCGGTGAATGATTCCCGGCTCGTCGCGGATCTCAGACGCGGTCGCCAGCCACGCGCGGGACTGGTCGCGCGGATCGAGGCGTTCATCGCGAACACGTCCGGGCGCGGCCGGTCGTGATGATGGACCCCCTGCGCGGCCCCGATGTCGCGACGCGGTTGATCCGCGCACTTCACGCCAGTGCCGCAGCATCGGGCACGTCATTCGAGCTGATCGAGACGGTTTCGCGCCCATGGGCGAGCGCGACCTTCTCGGGCGAGCAACATCATCTGGTCATCCTGGCGGATCCCATACCCGGTTTTCGATCCTGGCTTGCCGCCCTGCCCGATGCCGAGCTGCCGCTGCGGGGGCACATCCTCGCCGATCTCGCGATCGACGCAGTGGAGCTGGTCGGGTCGCGGCTGCGTGTCACCATCGCGGCGTTGACGCTGATCGACGCATAGCCATGCCTTGGGGCTGGACTTTCGGCCTTGGAAACACGAAGTCGGCGGCCAATGAAGGAGATGACGATGGCAGGCACCGGCGCCGGAATGGGCAAGTTCGAATGGGCGGATCCGTTCCTGCTCGACGACCAGCTGAGCGAAGACGAACGCATGATCCGCGATACCGCGCGCGCCTATGCCGAGGACAAGCTCGCGCCGCGGATCATCGACGCGTTCCAGCACGAACATACCGATCCCGCGATTTTCCGCGAGATGGGTGATCTCGGCCTGCTCGGACCGACTATCCCAGAGGAATATGGCGGCGTCGGCGCCTCCTATGTCGCGTACGGCCTAGTCGCGCGCGAGGTCGAGCGGATCGACTCGGGTTATCGCTCGATGATGTCGGTCCAGTCGAGCCTGGTGATGTACCCGATCAATGCGTTCGGTTCCGAAGCACAGAAGCGCAAATATCTGCCGAAGCTCGCGACTGGCGAGTTCATTGGTTGCTTCGGACTGACCGAGCCCGATGCGGGGTCGGACCCCGGCGGCATGACGACGCGCGCGAAGAAGACCGCGAACGGCTATGTCATCTCGGGCGCCAAGACCTGGATCTCCAACTCGCCGATCGCCGACGTGTTCGTGGTCTGGGCCAAGTCCGACGAGCATGGCGGTGGCATCCGCGGCTTCATCCTGGAACGCGGGATGAAGGGGCTCGAGACGCCCAAGATCGAGGGCAAGCTGTCGCTGCGGGCGTCGATCACCGGCATGATCCTGATGGACGAGGTCGAGGTCGGCGAGGACGCGTTGCTCCCCGACGTCCAGGGGCTGAAGGGGCCGTTCGGCTGTCTCAACCGCGCGCGCTACGGGATCTCGTGGGGTGCGCTCGGTGCCGCCGAATTCTGCTTCCACGCCGCGCGGCAATATGGCCTCGATCGCAACCAGTTCGGCACCCCGCTCGCCGGGCGGCAGCTCTATCAGAAGAAGCTCGCCGACATGGAGACCGAGATCGCGCTCGGGCTCCAGGCGTCACTGCGCGTCGGGCGGCTGATGGACGAGGGGCGGTTCGCGCCCGAGATGGTCTCGATCGTCAAGCGCAACAATGTCGGCAAGGCGCTCGACATCGCGCGGATGAGTCGGGACATGCACGGCGGCAACGGCATTTCGGGGGAATATCAGGTAATGCGTCACATGATGAACCTCGAGACGGTCAACACCTATGAGGGCGCACACGACGTCCACGCGCTGATCCTCGGCCGCGCGATCACGGGTATTGCAGCGTTCTAGTGATAGGCCACGTGCTTGCTTGCCACCCCGGCGAAGGCCGGGGCCCAGTTGGGGAACGCGCCTTGGCTGATGCTGCGTGTCGTTACTACAACCTTTCCAACTGGGCCCCGGCCTCCGCCGGGGTGGTGATTTAATCGTGGAAGGCAAACCTACACCCCTCGCCGGCCTAAAGGTCGTCGAACTCGCCCGCATCCTCGCCGGCCCCTGGGCTGGCCAGGTGCTCGCCGATCTCGGTGCCGACGTCACCAAGGTCGAGAGCCCCGCCGGCGACGACACCCGGACCTGGGGCCCGCCGTTCATCGACAACCCCGACGGCACCCGCGACGCGGCCTATTTCCACGCCGCCAACCGCGGCAAGCGCTCGGTCGTCGCGGACTTCACGACGCCCGAGGGACAGGCTGCGGTTCGTGCGCTGATCGCCGACGCCGATGTCGTGATCGAGAATTTCAAGGTCGGCGGGCTTGCCAGATACGGGCTCGACTATTCGACGCTCGCCGCAATCAATCCGCGGCTCGTCTATTGCTCGATCACCGGCTTCGGACAGGACGGACCCTACGCACCGCGCGCGGGCTATGACTTCATCGTCCAGGGCATGAGCGGGATCATGGATCTCACCGGCGAGCCCGATGGGGCGCCGCAGAAGATCGGGGTCGCGTTCGCCGACATCATGACCGGGCTGTATTCGGTGATCGCGATCCAGGCGGCGCTCGCGATGCGCGAGCGGACCGGTCGGGGGCAGCAGATCGACATGGCGCTGCTCGACACGATGACCGGCGTCCTCGCCAATCAGGCGATGAACTGGTTCGCGAGCGGCGTCTCGCCGACGCGGGTCGGCAACGCCCACATGAACGTATGCCCCTATGCCGTATTCCCGACCAGCGACGGGTGGTTCATCCTCGCGGTCGGCAATGACGGGCAGTTCCGGCGGTTCTGCGATGCGATGGGCTTACCTGAAATGCGCGACGATCCGCGGTTCGCGACCAATGCCGGGCGGCTCGCCTTCAAGGACATCTTGTTTGCAGGGATCGAGGCGGCGACCTCGCTGGTGCCTAAACTCGAGCTGCTCGCGCGGCTGGAGGCGGTCGGTGTCCCCGCCGGGCCGATCAACACCGTCGCGCAGGCATTCGACGATCCACAGGTGATCGCGCGCGGCATGGCGATCGACGTCGTGCGTCCGGATGGATCGACCGTCCCGGGTCTCCGCACGCCGATCCGCTTCTCGGATGCCGATCTCGCGACCGGGCGCGCGGCACCAATGCTACCAAAACACCCGTCATCCTGACGAAAGTCAGGATCCAGAGCCACGGACGGTAGCGGTCGTGGCTCTGGATCCTGGGTCTAGCCCAGGATGACGACGGGGATTAGGCGACGGCCGTCACCGGCTTGCGCGCATACACCCCGTACGCAAGGATCAGCGCGTAGCAGATCGCCGGGAGCAGCAACGCGAAGTGCAGGCTGCCCGACGAGTCCGCGAGCACGCCCGTGAAATAGGGAATGATCGCGCCGCCGACGATCGCCGTGGCGATCACGCCCGACCCCTCGGCCGCACGCTTGCCAAGGCCTTCAGATGCCAAGGCGAAGATCGTCGGGAACATCACCGAATTCATGAGCCCGATCGACAGCAAGGCCCAACCCGACACGGCACCCTCGGTATTCGCCGAGATCAGGATCAGCGCCAGCGTCCCGGTCGCGACACCGGCCAGAACCTTGCCTGGCGACACCTTGTTGAGGACATAGGCCCCGATGAACCGCCCGATCAGCGCGCCGCCCCAGTAGAAGGGCACGTGCTGACCGGCAGCGACATCGCTCAGGCCCATCACGCTCGGCTGCATCAGGTAGTTGACGATCAGCGAGCCGACCGCGACCTCGGCGCCGACATAAAGGAAGATGCACGCCGTCCCCATCGCGAAGCGCGGGCGCTTGAGCAGCGTGAAGGCGTGGAGGATGCTGCCCGTCTGCTCCTGCTCCTCGTTCAGCCGGTTCCGCCGCGTCCAGACGACGGCGGCGACGATCAGCAGCGCGATCGCGAGGCCGATATAGGTGTGCACGACGGTCCGCGACGATTCGGTCCGGTAGGCGTCAAGCGCGGCGCCGGTCAGCGTCGAGGAATCCACCGTCGCGAGACCACCAAGGATGACCGCGGAACCGACATAAGGGAAGATCGTCGTGCCGAGCGAGTTGAACGCCTGCGCGAAGGTCAGCCGGCTCGATGCCGATTTCGGCGCGCCGAGCGCCGAGATCAGCGGGTTGGCGACGACCTGAACGACCGTGATGCCCGCGCCCAGCACGAAAAGCGCGAACAGGAACATCTCGAAGCTGGCCTTGCCCGCCGCCGGGATGAACAACAGGCACCCGACGGTCATCGTCACCAGCCCGATCGAGGCGGTGCGCATATAACCGGCCTTGCGCACGATCGCCGCGGCAGGAATCGAGAACAGCGCATAGGCGAGGAAGAAGGCCGACTGGACCAGCATCGCGGTCGCATGGTCGAGCGTGAACAGCTCCTTCATCTTCGGAATGATGATGTCGTTCAGCGAGGTGATGCCACCGAAGATGAAGAACAGGGCGAAGACGAAGACGCGCAGGTCGGGGGCGTCGTAACCGTGATTGGCATCGCCCTCTGCGGCGGCGCCTCCCGCGGCGGCGGTGTGATGGGTGTCGACATGCATGATAAATTGCGCCCTCTCGCGGTCTTGTTGGGCGGCGGCATAAGCCGGGGCGACCGCGCGTGGCAATGGTTAGAGGCGCGTTCGCGTCCGGCCGCGGCGTGGCACCCGTCGATTGCCGCGCTTTCGGGCATCGGGTATGCCGTTTGCAAACGCGACAAGGGAGAGCATGAGATGGCGACCGCAGCGCTGCGCAATTCGACGGTTTCACCCGCGGAATGGGAGGCCCGCCAACAGCTTGCCGCCTGCTACCGGGTCTTCGACATGCTCGGCTGGTCCGAGATGATCTACAACCACATCACGTTGAAGATCCCCGGCGAGGACGGCGCGTTCCTGATCAACCCGTTCGGGCTGCATTTCAGCGAGGTGACTGCGTCGAGCCTCGTCAAGATCGACATCGACGGCAACAAGCTCGACCAGAACCCCTATCCGGTCAATCTCGCGGGCTTCACGCAGCACGCGCTGTTCCACAAGCACCTGCCCGACGCGCATTGCATCATGCACACGCACACCACCGCGGGCATGGCGGTCAGCGCGGTCGAGGGCGGGCTTCAGCCGACCAATTTCTATGCGTGCAACTTCATCGGCCAGATCGCCTATCATGATTTCGAGGGCGTCACCGTCCGGTCGGAAGAGGGCGAACGGCTGATCGAGCATCTCGGCGACAAGCGCGTGATGCTGCTGCGCAATCACGGCATCCTGGTCATGGGCCGGACGCTGCCCGAGGCGTTCATCAAGCACTGGTCGCTGCAGCGCGCCTGCGAGATCCAGGTCGCGACGGCGTCGATGGGCACGCCGATCCTGATCCCCGACGATGTCGTCAAGGTCCACCAGCGCGATCTCGGCAAGGTCTCGCTGCCCGGTGGCGCGGGCAAGGCGGATTTCGAGGCGATGGTTCGGCTGGTTGACAAGCGTGACACGAGCTGGCGGCAATAGCCCCCTCCCCTCCGCCCAGGGGATCGGCTAGCGCGCGGGGATGACCCGCTTCACCGTCAACAACCAGGCGATCGAATATCGGCTCGATCCCGCGACGCCGCTGCTCTGGGCGCTGCGCGACGCGTCGAACCTGACGGGGACCAAATATGGCTGCGGCACCGGCCATTGCGGCGCCTGCACGGTCGATATCGACGGTCGTGCGGTGCGCAGCTGCCGTGTGCCGATCGGGTCGATCGAGGGGCGCTACGTCACCACGATCGAGGGGCTGTCGCACGAACGCAACCACCCGCTGCAGCTCGCCTTCATCGCCGAAGCGGTGCCGCAATGCGGCTTCTGCATCCCCGGCATGATCATGGCCGCCGCCGCGCTGCTGAAACGCGATGCAAACCCGAGCGAAGCGCTGATCCGCGAACAGATCACCAATCTGTGCCGCTGCGGCGTCTATCCGCGCGTCGTCGAGGCGATCCAGCGCGCGGGCCGCGCGACCCGGGGTGAGGAGGTCCTGCCCGCTGGCCCGCGCCCCGGGATCGACCCGGCGGATTCCGCACGGCTCGTTCCCGCGCTCGTCCCGCCGCCCGCGCGCTAAGCCGCACGCGCACGAATCCTGTCGGATCGCTGACCAAGCCATTCAGCGTCGCCTCACGCCCGTAAGGCTAGAAGGGGTGCACCATAGGAGCCGGCTCGTGCGCCGGCAGTCGAGGACGACGGCAATGACGCGGAGTTTCCTGAAGATCTTGCTCGTGGCATCCGCACTGGTGCCGGTTGCCGCACAGGCGCAGCGGTTCGGTGCCGAGGCGCCGGGGAATGGCGAGATGCGCGGTGATTGGAGCGATCGCGGCGATCGGGGCGATCGGGGCGATCGTCCGCAACGTGCGGACCAGGGCACGGTCGTGCAGGGCCAGGCACGCGGTGACGGTGGCTATGGGCGTAACGGCCGCCCGGACGCGCCCCGCCAGGACTGGAATGCACGTGTGGGGTCGGACCGGCAGGCCGACCAGGTTCGCGAGAACTGGGTCCGCGGCAATGCGCAGCGCGATGCCGCCCGCCAGGACGTCCGAAACGACCGCCGCGGTCAGCCCGATCGCGCGCGCTTTGACGGCCGCCCAGGCGAGGACCGCGGCTATCGTGACGTTCCACGCGGGCGCGACGACCTCCGCGGCCGCCCGGATGGGCGTGGACGCGACGACTGGCGCGGCCGTGACGGCGATCGGGACCGCGGCGGCTATCGCAGCGGCCAGCATTTTGGCGGCTACGGCACCGTCCAGGGCTATGGCCGCGGCGGATATGGCCAGCGCGGCGCATGGAACCGCGGCTGGCGCAGCGACAATCGCTATGGCTGGAGCGACTATCGCGCGAGCAACCGCGGCGCCTACCGCCTGCCGCGCTATTATGCGCCGAACGGATGGGGCTCGGGCTATCGCCGCTTCGGCATCGGCTTTTCGCTGAACAGCATCCTGTACAACCAGAATTACTGGATCCAGGATCCCTACACCTATCGCCTGCCCGAGGCCTATGGGCCGTATCGCTGGGTCCGCTATTACAACGACGCGTTGCTCGTCGATCTCGACAGCGGGCGGGTCGTCGACACGGTCTACGACATCTTCTGGTAGGCGCATCGCGGCACGACGAGCGACCGCGCCCGTCGTGCCGCACGCGTTCGCCCCCTTGCGTTTCGCGGACGGCTGCGCAAATTCGGATCCATGGGTTTATTCACCAAAGCCAAGCCGCAGGATCCGATGGCGCCGACGCGGCAGGCGGCGGGCGCCAGCGTCGCCGCGCGGCTCGACGCCAATCCGAAGGTCCAGCGGATCGCGATCGACGGCGTGCAATTCTATCACCACGCCAATTTCCTCGACGCCGCAACCTGTCGCGCGCTCATCGCGCTGATTGATTCGAAGCGGCGACCGTCGACGCTGCTGTCCGACCGCCCGAACAGCAGTTTCCGCACGTCGGAGAGCTGCGACATGGATCGCTGGTCCCCCGATGTGCAACCCACCGACGAGGCGATCGCCGCGCTGCTCGGCATTGACCTGCCGCATGGCGAAACGATGCAGGGGCAGCGTTACGCCCCCGGCCAGCAATTTCGCGCGCATCACGATTATTTCCATGCGAGCGAAAGCTATTGGGACAAGATGCAGGAACAGGGCGGCCAGCGCACCTGGACCGCGATGGTCTATCTGAACGACGTGCCCGAGGGTGGCGCCACGTGGTTCCCGCAGGCGGGCGTCAAGGTCGCGCCCAAGCGCGGGCTGCTGCTCGCGTGGAACAACATGAGCCCCGACGGCAGCCCCAATGGCCTGACGCTCCACGAAGGCATGCCGGTGGTTGAGGGCGTCAAATACATCGTCACGAAATGGTTTCGCGAACGCCCCTGGATCAAGTGACGCCCCCCCCGCCGGGGGAGGGTGGCCTGGCCGCGTCGGTGAACCCGCTCGACAATCCCCCCGCAGCCACTACCTCCGGCGCATGACAGTTCTCGGCGTAACCTCCTCGATCCTCGGCCAGCCCTGGCGCTGGCGCTGGCGCTCGCTCGCCGCAGACGCGCGCGACGGGTTTGGCGGCGACGATCTGGTGACCCAGCTCCTTCTCGCACGCGGCTGCCCGCGCGAGGCGCTCGACGCGCACCGCACGCCGTCGATCCGCGCGTTCATGCCCGACCCGTCGATCTTCCGCGACATGGACCGCGCAGCCGATCGGCTCGCCGATGCGGTGCAGGCGGGCGAACAGGTCGCGATCTTCGGCGATTACGACGTCGACGGCGCGACTTCCGCCGCGCTGATGATCCTCGTGCTGCGCGATCTGGGGATCGAGGCGCGCGCCTATATCCCCGACCGCCTGCTCGAAGGCTATGGCCCGTCGGGCGAGGCCATGGTCCGGCTCGCGGGCGAAGGCGCCTCGCTGATCGTCACCGTCGACTGCGGCGCGCAGGCGTTCGACGCGCTCGATGCCGCGCGCGATGCGAAGGTCGATGTGATCGTGATCGATCACCACAAATGCTCGACTGCGCTCCCGCACGCATTGGCACTCGTCAATCCCAACCGGCTCGACGAGGATGAGGGCGCCGCACACGGCCATCTCGCTGCGGTCGGCATGTGCTTCCTCGCCGCCGCCGCGCTCGTCCGCACGCTGCGCACGCGTGGCTTCTTTGAGAACCGCGCCGAGCCCAAGCTCATCGACCTGCTCGACATCGTCGCGCTCGGCACGGTCGCCGACGTCGCGCAGTTGCGCGGGCTCAACCGTGCGTTCGTCGCACAGGGGCTGAAGGTCATGGGCGCGCGCCGCAACATCGGCGTCGCGGCGTTGATCGCGGCGTCGCGACTGACGCGCAACCCGACCTGCACCGATCTCGGCTTCGCGCTCGGCCCGCGGATCAACGCCGGCGGGCGCATCGGCCGCGCCGATCTCGGCGTCCGCCTGCTGACCACGCAGGACCCCGACGAGGCGCGCGGGATCGCCGAGGAGCTCGACCGTCTCAACGAGGAACGCCGCGCGATCGAGACCGCGGTGCAGGAGGCCGCCGACCTGCTCGCCAGCCGCGAGCGCAGCGTCTCGGTCGTCGCCGGACAGGGCTGGCATCCCGGCGTCATCGGCATCGTCGCAGGCCGGCTGAAGGAAAAGCTCGGTCGGCCCGCGATCGTCATCGCGATCGACGAACACGGCATCGGCAAGGGATCGGGCCGGTCGATCCCGGGCGTGGACCTCGGCGCGGCGGTGATGGCGGCGCGTGAGCAGGGCCTGCTCGTTTCAGGGGGCGGCCACGCGATGGCGGCCGGACTGACGATTGCCGAAGCGGCGATCCCGGCTTTCGCCGACTTCCTCGAGGACCGGCTCGCCGCAGCGGTCTCGCAGTCCAATGACGGCCGTGCGCTTTTGCTCGATGCGGTCCTGGCCGCGGGCGGGGTCAATCCTGCGCTGGTCGAGTCGATGGACGCAGGGGGACCTTATGGGATGGGCTGGCCCGCACCGCGCGTCGCGATGGGGCCGGTCCGCGTGATCAAGGCGGATGTGGTGGGCAATGGCCATGTCCGCACGATCGTCGCGGGCGACGACGGCCGCAGCGTCAAGGCGATGGCGTTCCGCGCCGCCGAGACGCCGCTCGGTCAGGCGCTGCTCGGCGCGGCCCCGCACCGCAAGCTCTGGCTCGCCGGTCGCGCCAAGATCGACGACTGGGCATCGCGCCCCGCAGCAGAATTGCACGTCGAAGATGCCGCTTGGGCCGATTGAAGGGTTGACGGGCCAGCCACTTGGCCTTAGGCGCCTCCAACCACGCAGGCCCCTTCGTCTAGCGGTTAGGACGCGGCCCTTTCACGGCTGAAGCACGGGTTCGATTCCCGTAGGGGTCACCATCTCATCGCCAAGCGGTTGAGATTGGCGAAATTCAATAGAATCAACGCCTCGCGAGGCGCCCAGTGCTACAGATGGCGTCGCATACTGCATTCCATCGAGCGCGGCAGATCGCGTTTCTCGCAGTTTCGAATGATCGTTGCGGAGGGTGTCCGAGGGGTCATCGGCAATCCGGCGTCGACAGGGTGTCTGAGAACAACCGACCCGTTCCTGGCGCGTAGGAAGCGCGCCGTGCTGGTTATCGCATGCTTGCCGAGATCAGGCAGCGCGAGACGGGATCACCGCCTGATAAATGGTCGCTGAGCGCACCAAGGCCATATTGCATTGAGACGGCTGTTCCGCGACTGCGGCGCATGCCTCACGCCAGCAACATCGTCTATTGCGACGGTCCAGACAGCCCCCACGCCTTCGACATCGTTCCGATCCAGCCCCGTAAGGGGAGCTTGGATGCGATGTGCCCATTGTGCAAAGGCCGCGGCCAATGGAATACCGAGATTGATCTCGTAAGCTTCCGCTGCAAGCGCACTGCCTGCGATCGGTGCCATGGCGCTGGATGGGTAGAAACCGGCTCGGACCCGGTCGGCCTGCCCGACATCGAGATTTCACCGGAAGGCTACCCCCGGTGGACGCTACGCTTCGAACCTGCCGACGAAGTCACGCTGATTGACCCGGAAAAACCAGGCCTATCGCAGACCTAGGAAGTTATTGGTTGGGTCAGGCGCACCGCGCTTGGCCGCGATCCGTGCAACGTCCTCGTCACTTGGCTCCTCCGGCAGGTCCTCGGCAGGCGAGAGCCCGCCATCGGGGAGGCCTGGCGCGGTGCCGGCAATCGACTCGTCGATGGCGCGCTCGTTGGCACTGTCCGTGATCTTCTCTCTGTTCGGCATGTTATTCTCGGCGGCGGCTCCTGGTCGGCGAACAGCCCCTGCTCAGGTCATCCGCCGGGCGTGGCGGAAGCGCGCATACCGATTGAGGAGATCGTTGATCAGCTGTTCGTCGCTCAGGCCGGTCACATCATGCGCGGGCTCTCCCTCCGAGGAATGCGCCACCGCCCGGTAGTGGAGACGCTCCTGCTCGTTCGCCTTGCGCGATGCCGCCCAGGCGAAGCTTGCCTGGCGGAAGCCGCGTGCCCGAACCCCGTAGCGGAACTCGCCACGCTCGCCGTGCGGGATGCGAAGCTCGACCTGGTTTTCGTCCTGAACGAGGGTTGGCGAGAGGCCGCTGTCGCGCATCTGTGCCGCTACCGCGTCGAGCGCCGGGCTTGCCGTATCGGTGAGGAACGCCGCAACCTCACGCTTGTCGTGGAAGCGCGTGATGGTCGCGAGGCGCTGCTGCCAACTCAACGGCGTTTCGGCGATCGGATCGGAACCCGCGGCGGACAGGTCCAACGCTTCCTGGCCCTCGGTCTGCAGGGCGCGCAGCAGCCCATAGCAAATGAACACCATCACCACCGCGAATGGCAATGCACTGGCGATCGCGGCAGTCTGAAGGGCCTGGAGCCCACCGGCGACCAGCAGCACCGCACCGACGGCGCCCGCGGATACCGCCCAGAATACACGCTGCCACACCGGCGGGTTCTCCGCCGCGCCCGATGTGATCATGTCGATGACCAATGCCCCGGAATCCGCCGACGTGACGAAGAAGGTGATGATCAAGAGTGTCGCGATACCCGAGACGATCGTTGCGAAGGGCAGCTGCTCCAGTGTCTCGAACAACGCCACCGGCAGATTGTTGGCGACGGTGTCGGCGATGGCGGCCGTACCGGCCATGTCCAGCGCGATCGCGGTGTTGCCGAACACCGTCATCCAGAGGAAGGTGAATAGGGTCGGCACCAGCAGCACGCCGCCGATGAATTCGCGGATCGTGCGCCCACGCGAGATGCGGGCGATGAACATGCCGACGAAGGGCGACCAGGCGATCCACCAACCCCAATAGAACAAGGTCCAATTGCCCAGCCACGGGTTGGGTTCGTAGGCGTAGAGGCGGAAGGTACGCGGCACGACTTCGCCGAGATAGGTGCCGATGTTCTGCAGAAAGGCCTGAAGCAGGAACACCGTCGACCCTGTGATCAGGACGAAGGCGAGCAGCAGTCCGGCCAGGATGATGTTCAGCTCGGACAGACGCTTCACGCCCTTGTCCAGTCCGGCGACGACAGACAGCGTGGCCATGCCGGTGATGGCGGCGATCAGGACGAGCTGAACGGGGATGCTCGTCGGCAGGCCGAACAGGTGATTGAACCCGGCATTCACCTGCAGCACGCCGAGACCAAGCGACGTCGCAACACCGAACATCGTGCCCAGCACCGCGAAGATGTCGACGGCGTGGCCGATCGGGCCATAGATCCGCTTGCCGATCAGCGGGTAGAGTGCCGAGCGGATGGTGAGCGGTAGTCCACGGCGAAACGCGAAATAGGCGAGCGCCAGTCCGACCACGATGTAGATCGCCCAGGCGTGCAGGCCCCAGTGGAAGAAGGTGAGGACCATCGCTTCGCGCGCGGCCGCGATCGTCTTGCCCTCGCCCACGGGCGGCGATGCGTAATGCTGGATCGGCTCGGCCACCCCGAAGAAGATCAGGCCGATGCCCATCCCCGCACTGAACAGCATCGCGAACCAGGACGGGTAGCTGTAATCCGGTTCGCTGTCGTCGGGCCCGAGCTTCACATCGCCATAACGACTGAACATCAGGAAGATGGCGAAGATCAGGAACCCCGCGACCGCGGCGATGTAGAACCAGCCGAAATCCGCGACGATCAGCGCCTGCACGGTCGTGAACACCCGGTTCGCGGTCTCCGGGGCGAGTGCGCCGAAGAGGGCGAAGGCCAGGATCAGGCCTGCCGAAACGAAGAATACAGGTGGATTGATCTCCGCCTTGCGTCCCGCTGCTGGCTGTCCCGCATCATTCGGTACCGGCTCGGTCAATGTACCTCCTATTCATGGTTAATGTCGTGTCCAGTGAAAGGAACGACGCTGAGCCTTGTCAGTTGCGAACGAGTGTTACGATGGGGAAACGATTGGCCCGGCCTCGCTTGCGGCCTCGCCCTGTCGGTGGTGCTGTCGTCGGGGGCAACAGCGCAGGACGCCCGGTTAAGCAAAGCGATGAGCGTCCGACCGAGACGATGCTGCCGGCTGAGAAGAAGGCCAGTGTGCTTGCCGGAACATGGAACAGTATCCAGGGGTCGAAGCCCGGGCTCGGCCAGCCGAACGATGGCGCCCTGCCGGGCTGGTACGAAACCGACCTCTATGCCGGCGCGTCGATCGAGCTCGACAAGCGATGGACGGTGTCGGGAACCTATTATCGATACGTCTCGCCCTCGGCATGCGTAATCGAGCGGGAAGCGAAGCGCGGTCGTCTCGGACGAAAGCCGTATTTCTCCCTGTCTTGGCTCGGCAGGAATCTCGAGCCTGAACGCTGCGCCCTGATTATAGGCCCGCAGGTGCAGCGGGAACGCCCGTTTACCGCCATTGAGCTCACGCCCCCTGACCAGCAATTCTCCGTGTCGCGCTTCATCGTCGTTGACCGACGCAACAGCCTCTGAGCCTTCGATGATCATGGGGCCGTACGCATCGCCCTCTGGCCGCAAACCGACGTCCGAGGGAACAAGGACATCTCGATCATCATGCCGGATTCGAACGGCCAATCCGCCATTTTCAGCCGGCCGGCGACGATTTCGGTTCGGCCGTCAGGCGATCGAAACGAGGCCTCGCCTAATCTTGATGAAGAACGCCATGGATCCGGTAGACGAGGTGCCCCCGCAAAAAACGGCGCTGGCCGGACATTTGGTGGTAATTTAGCGCCGGGGGACAACCTCAACGATGATATCGCCCGCTTCCAGACGGGCGGCCTCGGGTTCCCAGAAGCAGAAGTCCTGATGCCCACGATAGATGCGGTGGCCGAGTCCGGTGGCGATGGCGGCAAGCGGTTTGCCGACCTCGTCGGCAGCGACCTCGCGTTCCCGCAGGACTACACGCCCGCCCGACGCGGCAAGATCGGCCATGTATTCGGCGGTGTGAGCGCCGTGCGTGGACCCGGCGAGCAGAAGGCCGGCGAAGCTGGCCGGGTTGATGACGACGTTTGCGCCTGCCTGATGCGCAATCGCTTCATTGTCCTCCGACCGGATTACCACGCTGATCGGCAGATCGGGCGCGATCCGCCGCGCCGTCAGCACGATAAGGATCGAGGTATCGTCGCGGCCGGCGGAAACGATGAGCGCGCGGGCCTTGGAGAGTCGGGCGGCCTCCAGCGCGGCGTTGCGCGTGGCGTTTCCCTCCATCACCGTCGTGCCGCAACTCTCCGCCGTGCGTAACGCCGCGGCGCGCTCGTCGACGACGACGATCATGCCTGGATCGGCGCCGCGACGGATGAGTTCGCTGACGGCCTCAGACCCGCTCGTACCGAACCCGGCGACCACGACATGGTCTTCGAGGTGTCGCTGGATCACCGACATGCGCCATTTCTCCCAGACGCCCTTGAGCAGAAAATCATATGCGGTACCTAAAAAGATGAGCCATACGAAGAGCCGGATGGGCGTCACGACGAAGGTATCGAACATCCGCGCCTGCTGGGTCACAGGCACGATGTCGCCGTAGCCGACCGTCGTGACGGTAATCATCGTGAAATACAGGATGTCGGCGAAGGTCACGGGCTCGCCCGAGTTCTGCCGCAGGCCCTCGCGATCGAACCAGTGCACCGCGAGCGCGATGCCGATCAGCGCCAACGCGACCAGCGCCCGCCAGGACAGGGCCAGCCACGCCGGGGTTCGGCTCTGGCGGCGCAGGCGATAGTGCACCGTGTCTGCATCGTCAGTGTGCATGCCGTCTCTTGCCCATCCGCAGTGCCACTGTGAAGTCTTTCGGTGATCCGCTTTATTGGTTGGCATTTGGGGAGGATACAAACCCTCGATAGCGCCTGTCTGCAATCGCTTACGGTGGATCGACATGAGGATCCCGAGCAGGATCCGGGCCGTACGCCGCGGAGCAGTGCCCCGCTTTATCGAACGGGCGCCCTGATCACTGCGGCGGTGGCCTAGGCCGGGGGCGTTTGCTCGCCCGATGGAGAATGAAAACGGAGATCGCGCTGAGGCACCGGGATGGTGACGCCGTGTTCCTTGAACAGGTCCCAAATGCCAAAGAACACGTCGCTTGTGACGTTCCCGACCCCCGCCTCGGGGCTGTCGATCCAGATCCGCAGGTCGAATTCCACCCCATTGTCGCCGAATTCCTTGATCCAGCAGACAGGGGCGGGTTCGGTCAGCACACGGGGCGAGACGGACGCGGCCTCGACGGCGAGCCTTTGCGCCAGTCGCAGATCGCAATCGAATGACACCCGAAATCCGACATGAACCCTGACGTCCCGGCTTGAGAAAGACCAGTTTTCGACTTCGTCGGTCATCAGCCGTTCGTTCGGGATCAGATGCTCCTTGCCATCGCGGGTCAGGACCGAGACCGCACGAACGCCGATCTTGTTGACCCAGCCGAAGGTGTCGCCGACCGCGATGACGTCGCCGGGCTTGATCGATCGGTCGAGCAGCAGGATGAGGCCGGCGATCAGATTGCCGAGCGTTTTCTGCAAGCCGAACCCAATCGCGAGCCCGAACGCGCCGGAGAACACGGCCAGCGCCGTGAGATCGATGCCCAGAAGATCGATACCGACGAAGATCGCGACGGTGACGACCGCAATCTGCGCGAGTTTCTGGAACAGCACGCGTTGCGCCGCGTCGAGCAGCCGCGCCTGTCCGATCCAGCGCAGGATCAGCCCGAGCAGCGCGCGCGCGGCGAGGAACAGAAGCAGCGACAAGCCGACCGCGTTGACGATGTCGAGCAGCGAAATGCGCCGGGTGCCGACCCCCATGCTCGCGCGATCCAGCCCCGCGATCAACGGGGTCAGGCCGCCCAGTCGGCTTGCCAGCACGATGAGAAACAGGGCGGCGGCAATCAGCGACGCCGGTCGGCTTCGAAGACCGAGCGCACGGCCGAACTGATAGGCCAGCGCCGCGACCGCGATGCCGAGACCCGCCGCAAGCAGAAGATCGGCGCCGGGGTTGAGCCCCCGAACGCCAAGAAACGCCGTCAGGACCAGCGCCGTCACGCCGGCGCGGGTAATCGCCATCAGGCGCGGCGCGACCACGTCGGCGTGGCGCGGCGCCAAGGCCGGCAGGAGGTATCTACAGGCAAGGCGCGCTGCAACGATACCCAGGAGAAGGGCCGTGCTCAGGATTGCGACAGCCGCGATCAGGTCATGAAACGGGAACGCCGTCCATTGATCCAGATAGGTCTGCCACCAGGCATCATGTTCCAACCGGTTCTCCAATGCCATCTCGTCGGCGTCGGTCACCCGACAATCACAGCGTCATTCCCATCTGGTCGCCGGATCCCTGTTAAACGGAGTTGGCACCCCGGTCAGCCCATGTACGTCATGCGCATTACCGCCGTGCCGTTTGCGCCATTCTGGACAAGGGACCGCTGGTGAAGCAGCGCGAAGCACGGGCGAGTTGCTCGGCGATTGATCGGCACCATCTCTGTGCCCCCTACCCTGTCATGCGATGCCAAAGCCGTTCGTCAGATCCCAATGTCTTGAGTTGGTCGTACTGCAACCGCTCTGCCCCAATCACGTACGTCAAATCGGTGAGCGTGGCTTACCGCTCGCGCCGGTCCTCGTGATACTCCTCAAGGACCTCCTTCACGTCCTTGCGGTCTTCGTTCGACACTGCATCAGGCGCCTTGTTGGCGCCTGACCGGCCGGTCAGGCAAAGACGCGAATGTATCGGGAGATGGTCTGAACCCACATCTTCCAGCACCTCCAGGCTATGCACCTTGAACTCGGGTGTGACGAACATGTGGTCGAGCGGCCAACCGAGCAGCGGCGTGCGCGCGGGGAAGGTCGCGAACGTGCCCCGACCGATCCGAGCGTCGAGATAGCCTCCGACGCGTTTGAACAGCTGCGAGGTGTGGGACCATGCGACATCGTTGAAGTCGCCGATGGCCAATACCGGCAACTTCGTACGGGCGGCGCGACTCGCCGCGATCGCGATCTCGGCGTCGCGTGCCTCGGTATCCTGCCCGGGAACGGGCGGGCGCGGGTGAAGTGCTATCACGCGAAATCGATCACCGGCCGTCAGCTCGGCATGGACCGACGGCGTATCCTTTTGGGCGATCGTTTCGATCCGCCCATCGTGCATCGGCAGCCGCGTGGCGAAGATCATGCCGTAGGTATTGCCGATCGGTTGTTCGAGCCGGTGTGGATAGCGCGCAAGCTGCTTGGCCAATGCATCGGCCCAGCGCTGGTCGGTTTCCATCAATAGCAGGATATCGGGCCGAACCCGGTCGATCAGCCGCGCCGTTCGCCCATAGTCTCGATTGGACTCCAACACGTTCAGCGAAAGGACGCCGAAACACCGGCTCTGTGCAGTTGAGGCATCATCCGCAAAGGCCAGCTCCGTCTTCGCAAGCGGCGTATACGGATAGATGCGATAGAGTTGCCACCCGGCTGCAACGGCGCACCCCAACGCGATCCATCGTCCTGCCTGCCGATCCAGCCACAGCGCCAAGCCTCCGCCCAAGAGCAGGAGGCCAAGTATCTGGACCCGGGGAAAGTCCCAGATCCTGATCCACCATTCATTGGACTCGATGATGCTGAGCCCGGTTACGAGCATCAATACGCCTGTGAGGGCACGGATCGGAAATGTAGCTAGCCGCATTGCTGATGCCTAAGAGCGGCCTTGCCTTGGACCAAGCCCTATGACCTTCAGGCCGAGATATCACCGGCGCCGCTGCCGAAGCCGGAGCCGTATCGAGGCCATGTTCGGTCGTTTTAGAGACGGGCGCGGCGTCGTCAGTCGCGACGATCGATGCCCGAAGGCCTTCCTCTCCGCAATCGACCTCGCCACCACGGGCCTGGTGTAACACTGATTAACGAGTCGTCACCCTAGTAACGGGAGTTCCACCGATTCGTCGGCCAAAACGCTCTGTTCAACGAATATTGGATCCCGACTCGGTTTTAGTAGATTGCCATATTAACCACGACCGGGCAGGACGGTCTTGCCGCGGGGCGGCAGCATAATCCATTTAACTCAAAGGAAATTTTATGCGTTATTGGCAGAACGGCAAGCCTTTCAAGGGTTAAGTCGAACATAAAGGACGACTCGCTATCTGATAGTGGGTCGTCCTTTGTTTTTGCATGCTATGGCATTGATAAAATTGTTACAGTTTTTTTACGTTATGATGAATCGATTGGAAAAGATTCATTCTTGCGACAAGCGACGGCTTCTGAGTTCTTATCCCGGATAACTTTTGGATCGGAATAGCCTGTCTGACGGTTTTCAGCCGCCTTAGGGTTGCTGTGATGATACCGAAGATGTTGGCGCCAGGCATGAGACATGCTCTGCCGACCATAATCTAAATCATCTTTACCTCCTGCTACCCACATTGCGCGGTAACCGGTAATTTAGCGCCGAATGACGGCGCCGATGGCTCTTCAGGGCCCTTTCACCCAGCGCTAATTCGCGGATCTTATCAGGTGGCTGACGCTGCTCGACAGAGTGAACGCCGTACTTGAACTCAGCTTGCTACACACCGAGAATAAGTACTCGCTGCTTTCCAGCGCGTAGGCAGGATCGCACGCAAAGGCGGCGAGGCACTCTTGGTCTGCATCGGCGCGACCTTACCGAACCGCAAAGCGGTCAGTTCACCAGACTTCGGGCGATACAAGTTCATCATGGTACGCATTACGATCGCGCCGCGGGTCGGTGCGGCGGCGTGAACGACGGCCTGATCGCACCGGGACGTCCGCTGGCAAACGGTGCAACCCGCGATACATCTGCCGGTCCTATCCAAGCCGGCGACGCTTGCCTGACATAGAGTCGACACGGCATCATCGCGGCCGCGCCCGCATGCGTCCGCGACGCTGCCGCCCTCAGACGAAACTTCACCCAGCGGCATGTCAGATCCGCAGAGTCCCCTCTGTCGCGGACGTCAGCGGCACGTCCTTGCCCGTTGTAGCGGAGGCTGACGCACTCCGCGCCAACGGGCGCCGATCGAAAGAGCCTTCAATCGGAATTACTGAGAAGCCTTCGCCTTGGGATCGAGGGGTTTGGCATACTCGATCTTCGCCGCGTTCCGCAGCGCCGCCTGATGCTGAACGATGCCTGCCTGGATGCGATCACGTGCGATCCCCTGCTTGGCGAGTTCATTGATAGCAGCGGAGCTCGCTTCGGCTGGACGGACGCTTATAACATGATTGGCGATCGCCGTTGCACCTTCGAGAATAACCAGAGGCTCACCGTTCACCGTCGTCATCAATCGACCGAGTGCGTTACGATCCAGACTTGCGCTGTCGAGCTCCACCGTTGCCCGCTGATAGCTCACGCCCCGGCTATCCAGAACTGCTGTCAATTCCGCCAGTGTCTTTGCCGGCTTCATAGCCGCGATCAGGCTCGGGTTATTTGGTGCTGGAAAACGAATCTGTTCCACCGACAGTGTCCGGCGCTCCCTACTCAGTTCGGGATGCTTCGCCAGATACGTCTCGACGTCGCGCGTCGTGACCGGTTGAGGCACGCCTGCTGCGACCGATTGCAGCGCAAGGTTCGCCATCACGATATTTTTGGCACGCTCCACAGCAAGAACAGCGTTCGGCTTCTTGTATAGACCATCGCGCTCGCCGGCCTGGATGACCAGCTTTCGATCGATAAGGGCCTGCAACGCCTTTGGCTGAAGGTCTTTCGAGTTTTGCGCGTTGGCCCCGCTCAACCCCAGCTCGAAATTGAGCTCGCTTTGCGTGATGGCTTCGCCATTGACCGTAGCAACCGTCTGGCCGCTCGGTCCGGCTTTATTACAGGCCGCTGCCGCCAGCGTGAGTGCGAGGGCTGCGGCAGACAGTGTTTGCCGCTTGGTGATGAGGAACCTGGAGGATGCTGACATAAGCAATTACCTTAGACATAATGCAGAAGGAAACGAGATGGGAACCGTATAGAACTGGCTAAGCGTCGTGATTTTTGCGGGGCTTGCGCGTTTTATACCTGCGGCGATCGATGGATGAAAAGCCGGTTGATACGGTGTGGTGCTATTTGCTGTGCGCGCTGAGCAAGTGACGTGACAATGAGGGCGCTGCCGCTCCCACCATATTCATGGTCGCGGCGAGATTTGACGATATATTCAGTGGCTTGCGACCCTCATCGCCTAGGCGTTGATCGGGCCAGCGAGAAGTGCGCGGCCAGAGGCGCCGCAGGACTCGAACAATGTTTTCGCAAAGCCCATCATGGTTGCCTCTGCCGCCTTGGCATCCGGATCGATGATCGAAAATCGTATCAACGCCCCATCGGGGACAAGGCCGGCAAGGTTCTGCATTGCGATGGACCGCCGCTGATCATCCCACGACACCGGGAAACGATTCCCCAGTCGAGTCCAATAAAGAACCTGCTCTGTACGGGTATCGCGCACTGTCGTTAGGAAGCGCCCTGGTGCACTGATGCCTTTGCCCAGTGGAATATCCACGTCTCGTATATCGGTGATGGTAAAACCGGATCCGGGGTAGCAGGACTCAGGACGATGCACCATCAACATGCCGCTCTGCCGATACGCATAGGCGATCAGAAGCATGATGGGCGGAGCGCCATCGGCACCGTAACTGCGCATCAGCTGCTTCTCATAGACGGCTGCCGCTTTTGCTTCATCCTCGGGGGGTAGAACAAAGCTGACATCCGGCACCATCGCCCAAGGGGCTGCTTGCTTTGGAATGGCGTCGTTCAGGTTTCCGGAAGGAATGGCAACGACGAGCTCGGTAGGACGTCGAGCATAGGTGACGCCTGCGGTTATGCCGAAGGCGAGACCCAGGGCAGCTTCTCGTCGGGTAAATCGAGCGATGGTCATGTCGTTACTTTCGGCCCCAACGTGAAACAATAGGATGCAGCACCGCATCCAGTCCCAGCAGCATAAGCAATGCCAGGATAAACATGCCCATGCCAACCAGCTCGTGCGCCAAGCCCTGCGCGGCCTCCTCGGATATGTAATAGGTCATGAGAACCAGTATGATGATCCGTAAAAAGTTTGCCGCGATGGCAAGCGGTATCATCAACGATATCAGCAATATCGCGTAGCGTGGTGCATTGCCATGCCGAAGATAGACGTAGAAAACACCCAACGCACAAATGCCGATCAGGGAGTTTATCCCGGAGCACGCCGTTGCGACCAGCAACTGATATCCGCCAATCTGGATAACCGTTCCGGTACTCCCGATGGGGAGACCGAATGCGGCCAGCAAGTTTACGGAAGCATCGGAAATCAAGTCCTTGATGGGACGCGTAGCGACGAAAACCCAGTTTTCCGGCGGCGTGATGATGAACAGCAGGTACACCAAGGGGAACCACAGCCTCTTGAGTGCCTCCTTACCGAGATAAGTCCATAATAATACTACGATCACGGTGTAGAGGGACAGGGCCTCGATCGCCAAGATGCTGGTAATACGCCCTACGGAATAGAGCAGCAGCGCGGGGACCAGCAGCAAGCCGACAGGAAGGAAGGATTGGCGCTTGCTGACCTCCCACGGCCGCGCACGCCAGATCAGCCACAGCGCGGAAATGAAGATAATGGGCCCGTGCGCGCCCTGTTCGGTGGACCAGCTGACGGTCGCCAGCCGGCTCACTGTCGGCAGGATGAGGCACGCCAATCCTATCAGAAGCGGCCACCACCGCGCTGTCCAGCGCGCCAGGCCGCTACCGACGTCAGTCCACGACCCGCTTGGCTGCGGCCGCGCCTCTACCCGTATCACGTATTTCTCCCGACGAACTATCAGCGGTAAAGCTAGCGTCTTTTACCTAATTTTCAAAGCCATCGGCACGATCGCCGAGAATGCCATCGCCCGCACCATTGATAGGCCACCCGTATCGCCCCGGGACACGGCGAGGCCATGCCATCCCTATGAAGCGGCGCGCGCCCATGCGCCGAAATCGCGCTTTCCGGCCTCCTTGGGGCCGGTTCCCAGGAGGGCATAAGGCCTAGCGGCGCGTGAAGCGGAACGTGCCTTCCGGCCCCGTCTGCGACGAAGGAAGGCCGATTGTCCCAAACTTGGACATTATTGAGATCATGGGGAAATCTCAGCGTTATATCGGTTTGCGAATCGCCATGCCCGTCGGTAACAGCTTGTTAAGTATCAAATAGAGGGAACCATCATGAAGCGTCTACTACTCTCGACCATGGCATTCGCATCGGCTTTCGCGATGGCCCCTGCAGCTCACGCAATCGATTTCGTTCCGGGCAACCCCGAGTTCACCGTCAGCGGTGATATCACGGACGGTACCGTTTCGGCAGATTTCGGTCGTTCGGGCATCGCGTCGGGTTCGTTCACGGATACCTTCAACTTCATCATCGATCAGACTGGTCTGGCTAGCGGCACGCTGAGCACGAACACCACGCGTCTGACGAGCTCGACCGATCTCGACATCCTGTCGGTGTTCATCAACGGCTTCGCAGCCACGAAGACCATCGTCGGCAATGCCGAGTTCTTCGAGATCAACAACATCGCGATCACGTCGGGTGCGACGAACCAGATCGTCGTGAACGGCATGTCGCGTGGCAACGGCTCCTATGCCGGCACCGCAACCTTCGAGCCGACGGCAGCAGTTCCCGAGGCTGGCACCTGGGCAATCATGCTGTTCGGTATCGGCGGCATCGGCGCATCGATGCGCGTTCGTCGTCGCCAGGCGAAGATCGCATTCGCCTAAGCGCATTTCACAGCTGGTCCCAGCGCCCATCTGTGTGAAGGCAGCCGTCAACCTTTCGAGGTTGGCGGCTGTTTTTGTTTAGTCTACGGCGCGGACGGGTCGACGAAAGGATCCATGCGGCGCGACCAGCGCCGTTGATCGATACTTGGGCAAGCGGGATGGTCCATGCTGCGCCCAAAGGCACAAACCCCGAGATCGCGAACGCGCCTGAATGGATGCCGCCAGTTACTAAGCACAAGGCCTGGTATCGGCACCCATCGGTCGACAACCGCTCCCAGCCAGGTAGGCGGCTGCGAGTGGCAATGAGCACCCGTGTGCGCCGTTCTGCGATCTCTAGATCCTCAAGTACAGGCGGAGAGCTGTAACATGAGTTTACGGTTGGAGCATGTTACCAAACTTGCACACAGCAAAGAAGGCCTGAGAGCGGCCTACGCCGCGGGTGTTGATCATCAGCAGAATGGCTGGCTGAGATATCCCCCATGCAAATGGGATCATCCCGCAATTCTGGCTTTTGACGAAAGCGGAACGTGCGTTGGCGGTATCAATTGGGGCGAGGACCATGATGATCGAACGCTCACAATCACGTTTGCCTGGGGTTCGCCTACCGCTCCCGCAGCCTTTGCTGCCGTGCTATCGCGATTTCGGAAAACTCATCTGAACGGTTGGTTCACCGAAATCCACTTCACGATATCGACGCATAACGAAGCCATGCAAAAGGCTGTAAAAGTACTTGGGCTTGTTCCTCGGGCCTTCACCTTTGAGATGCCGGTAAAGGCCATGGCCAGGTCTTGATGGCAAAAAAATGCCCGGCTTGGAAAGCCGGGCATTTTCGAGTTCAGCCGTTATCGGGCTTCACGGTATTCAATATCGCAAATTGGCTCATGATTTTATTCATGACAATATTTGCCAGTCATCACTCCTGTGCGCCTTACTATTTCTCTAGTAACACATTGCATTATGCCGTGCAGGATGCGTTAATTAAAGAATATAAGAGCACAGGCTGTTGACTGTTTAGCCCCTGATGGGCTTGCCGATTGGCCAGTAGCGCATGTGAATCCCCCTCATTAAAAAAGTGTCTGTCTTTCGACAAGGAGGCATATGCAGCAAATTCATTTCGTAATTGCGACTGCAAGCGGTTTAAAGTGCATTAACCGCAAATTGTGAATTCCAATTTGCTGCGCGTATGATGATGCACTGACGCTCTCGGAGCCTTCACCCGTGAACAGGGCGCCCGAGCCTCGCCGCCAAAATGGGAGGCTGCAACCGCTTGCGCGCGGAAGTCACCAGGCCATGGTGATCGACAGGGTCGCCAAGGGCACGACATCGGCGGTCGTGCCACCGGGAGCGTCGAGCCGGGCCAGCTGATGGTCACGGACCACGGCAAGGATTTCGCCCTGCAACGATGCCGCCGCACCAGCGATCTTGACGGGCTGCGCGACCGCCACCCCGGCGCTGCCATATACCCTGTCGCCGCTGTCCGCTGCATAGAAGCCCCGCCAGCCGACGCCGGCCGAGACCGGCATCGTGAGCGTCGGACCGTCTTTTGCGCGTGTCAGCGCAAAGGCGGGGGCGATGCCGGCGATCGTGTAGAAGCCCCCCTCGCCTTTGGTCCGCTTCGTCGCGGCGAAACGCGGCGCGAGAAATCCCACTGCGTTATCGCCGGTGTAGAGGATCGTCAGGCTGGCCTCGTGAGTCGTGTTCGCCACCCCGTTGGGGCTGGCCTTAATGGCATAGGCCGCCGCGGCGGAGAGCCCATCGACAGGCCGCCATGCAAGAGCGACGATCGTGTTGCTTTCATACCAACTGCGCGGGCGCGACCGCTCGTCGGCGCGCGGTGCGTGAAAGCCGTTCGAACTTTGCCCAACCAGAAACAAGGTCCCCTGCCCGTCCGCGCGGCGCGTCAGCACGGCGGCACCACCGACCGAGAGATGGACCGGGACCCTGGCGAGGCCGGCATCATCGTCGTCATAGGCGCCGCGCGCATAATCGCCGTTGCGGACGTCGACCGTGACGATCGGATGGACCGTCCCGTCGCCGACATCGACCTCCGACAGCGTCGCGTCTTCGGTATCGATGAACGGCACGGTCTGCGCCGACACCCGGGACGCGTCGAAACACCCACACATCGCCGCCAGAACGATCAGCGCCTTGGCGGTCACGCGGTGCGTCGCACCAGCCAGACGGTATCCCCGGCATCGTCGACGACGAAGATCGCGCCATCATCGCGCGTCTGCACGCTCACCGGTCGACCATAGACTTCGCCCGTCTTCTCGTTCGCAACGAACCCCGTCAGGAACGGCTGCGGCGCGGCGGTCGGCCTGCCATTGGCAAAGGGGACCGCGAGGACGTCATAGCCGATGAACGCGGACCGGTTCCACGATCCGTGCCGCGCAACATAGGCGACCTGTTGCGCGGCGGACGTTCCCTTGGCGAACGCCACGCCCAGCGCCGCGGCATGGGGCCCGACGGCAACATCGGGAAGCAACGTCGTCGCCAGCAACTCGCGCTTGGTATTGGCGTGACGCGGATCCTGCTTGCCGTAATAGCTGTAAGGCCATCCATAGAACCCGCCGTCGCGAACGCCGACGAGATAGTCGGGCGCGATATCGTCGCCGAGCTGATCGCGTTCGTTGACCGCAGCCCATAAAGTGTTCGTACCAGGCGCCCAGGCCATGCCGACCGGGTTTCGGAGCCCCGACGCGTAGAGACGCTCGCGCCCGGTACGCAGATCGATCGCGAGGATGGCCGCTCGTCGCTTCTCCTCGTCCATGCCATGCTCGCCGACATTCGAGGCGGAACCGACCGATACGTACAGCGTCCGCGCATCGGGGCTCAGCAACAGGTTGCGCGTCCAATGATTGTTGTAGCCCCCCGCGGGCAGCGACACGAGCGGCTGCGGCGCTGCGGTCACCCGCGTCTGGCCGGGCGAGAACGGAACGCTGACGACGCCGTCGGTATTGGCGACGTAAAGCCGCCCGTTCGCATATTGCATCCCGAACGGCTGATTGAGCCCCTCGATCAGCACGAAACGCTGTTCCGCGACTCCGTCGCGGTCCGCGTCGCGCAACAGGGTGATACGGTTGGCGCTGAAGCCCGTCGTCTTCGACAGCGCCTGGCCACGCTCGACGTCGGGCTCGGCATCCAGTTTGGGCTTCGTGCGCGCCTCCGCGACCAGCATGTCGCCATTGGGCAGCAGCAGCGCTTGGCGCGGATAGTCCAGACCACCCGCGAACTTGATGACCTCATACCCCCGCGGCGCCACGGGTTTGCGCCCGTCGGGCCAGCCGATCGTCTTCGGGTGGTTGACCACGGACGCGGTCGCATAGGGCTCGGCCTGCGTCTTCAGACCTAGCACCGGCGGTGAGGTCTGGGCCATCGCGCCAGCTGCCAAACCCAATGCGCTGACGGCGGCAAGGATCGTCCTCATAATGTCTCCCGGAACATGACAAGAGTGTAACCCTCTCACAATCAACGATATCCATGAGGCTGCCAGCGCCGCGGATTAATTTGGCGATGTCGCGACCAATCCCCTCGGCAACAGCCTTGGTGACCACCACAAAACCACCGAACCACCGCCGGAACGAGGCGCCGCCGACATGACAAAATTTTCATCTCGGCCGTGGCACCATATAGCGCCCGCGCGTTGTCGCCGTTCGTCAGCGAATGGGATATCATGCCGAAAACATTGACTATTATCGGCATGGGGGCCTGTGGCGTCGCCGCCTTCGCCGAAGCCGTCACGCGACTATGCTATGATCCGGGCGACGGATGGGTCATCCATCTGGTCGAGCGGGACGACGAGCTTGCGCGCGGCCTGGCGTTCGGCACGGAACAGCCGGGGCATCGTCTGAATACCGAATCCCGTCTCATGGGGCTCTATGACCGCGAGCCGGGTCATTTCCGGACCTGGCTCGAGGCGCGGCGCGCGGCAGCCGGGACTCCGCTCGACCCCGATGGCGTCGAATATCCCGAGCGCCGGGAATATCGCCTCTATATGCAGGAGGTCCTCGACCAGGCGCTCGACCAGGCCCGGCGCGCGAGGATCGACGTTCGTATCCACCATCAGGAAGCCGTCAGCATCGAGGGCGACCATGATGCGGCGACCATCACGTTCTCGGACGGATCGACGATCGCGACGGACGTCGTTCTCCTGACGATCGGCACCCCCGATCCCGACCGGTTCGCCACCCTGAACGGCAAACCCGGCTATTTCGATTCGCCCTACCCCGCGGACCGCATGACCAGGGGGATCGACAGCGATCAGTCCGTTGTCATCCTCGGAAGCGGTCTCAGCGCGATCGACGCGGTGATGACGCTGCTCGACGAAGGGCACCGCGGACATATCCATCTGATTTCGAAGGAAGGCCTGCTGCCGCGGGTCGAAATTCCCGCACCCGAGACGGGGTATGACCGTCAGCATCTCACGCTGGAAAACGTCCACCGGCATATCCGCGAACGCGGCGCCGCTTTCTCGGTCGTGGACCTGTTCCGCCTCTTCCGCATCGAGGCCGAGACTGCCGCAGGACGCGCGATCGACTGGCAGGCCGAGGATCGCGCCGACGGCGACGCCCAAGCCGCCCTGCTCCACGACATCGCCGCGGCTGACGCCGGCGACGAACCGTTCCAGCGCATATTGACCGCCGCCCGCCATGATTCCACCGCGATCTGGAACCTGTTGCGACCCGCCGACCAGAAACGGTTCGGGCAATGGCTGGCGCCGCATTTCGCCGGGGCGCGCTTCGTCACACCGATGGTGAACGCGCGGCGCCTCGCCGAGGCGATGACGCGCGGGCAGCTCAGCGTCCGCGGACGAGTCGATGAAACCATTGCCAACCCGACCGGCACCGGCTTCATCGTCCGGTTCACGACGAGCGACACGCTCGAGACGCCGGTCGTCGTCAACGCCACCGGCCAGGCGACCACCCTCGCCGAGATGAAGGAAACGCTCGTCAAGGATCTGCTCGCCAAGGACTGGCTGCAACCACACCCGGTCGGTGGTGCCATCGCACACCGCGCGACCTGCCGGATCATATCGGCCAGCCGAGACGCACCACGCATCTACGCACTCGGCCAGTTGCTCAACGGCGAGTTGCGCGACACCAACGCGGTCTGGTTCAATGTCGAGTGCGCGGGCCGCGCCATCGACGATATCCTGCGCCAGCAATGAGCGCGCTCGGCAACATCGCGGCGGCACTGCTGCCGCTTTATGGCGTGATCCTGCTCGCCTGGGGCGTCGGGGCGCGTGTGCCCTGGGCGGCGAAGCTGTTCTCGACCATCCTCGTCTTCGGCCTCATCCCGTTGCTGGTCATCGACAAAGTGCTCGGCGCGGAAACGCAGCAGTTGCTGGTGATCCCCCCGCTGATGTTCGCGGTCGCGGCGCTGATGAGCATTCCTGCCCACCGGTTGGCCAAGCGGCTCGGCGACGATTTCGATCCCAAATTGCTGTCGGCCTCCTTCTCGTTCTTCAACGTCGCATTCTTCGGCGTGCCCGTCAGCCAGGCGCTCTTCGGCGAGGTCGGCGTCTCGACGGTGATCTGCGCCTATATCGGCAGCGCGCTGTACGGCGACACGATCGGCTATTTCCTGATCGCGCGGACCAAGGAGGGTACGCGCAAGGCCGCAACCAAGGCGCTGCGCGTGCCCGTCGTCTATGTGATCGTCGGCGCGATCATCGCGAAGGCGGCGGGTGTCACGATGCCCGAGGCGGCGTCGCCGATCCTGTCGGTCGCCGGTACACTGGTGTCGGTTCTCGGCATGGCGGTCATCGGCCTCAACCTCGCCGAGACTGGCCGCGACGACTGGCGGCCCCGGCTGATGACCCGGATCCTCGGCGTCAGGCAGGTCAGCGGGCTCGTTTTGATCGCCACCGCACTTGCGCTCGAAGCCGCGTTCATCGGCATCCTCGCACCCCGCGACCGCGTCATCGTTGGGCTGATCGCACTGTTTCCGATCGCGAGCAACGTCACGCTGTTCGCGACCCTCCTCGACACGAACCGCAAGGCCGCGGC
>NZ_JPJC01000005.1:0-6706 GCF_000733135.1 Sphingomonas sp. FUKUSWIS1 | reverse complement strand
GCTCTCGGCACCGCCCCCGCCAGCGTCGGCTCGGACACCATGTGCAGCCGGTGGACGCCCGGCGCATGCTGCGCGACCGATTCGTGATGCACCGCAAGGTCGTCGACGAAGACGGTGACGGGGTTGCCATATTCGGCGACCAGCCGCGCGACGGGGTCGCCCTTGCCGCCCTGGTTGCACTCGACACGGTGGGCGATGTCGAACGCGGCGAGCTGCTCGATCCGCGGCAGGCGACATTCGTCCTGCAAATTGGTCAGGATCACGATGTCCGCGATCTCGGCGAGCGACGCGAGCGCCTCGCGGGCATGCGGCACCAGCGTCTGGCGGTGCATCTCTGCGGGAAAGAACCCGCCGAGCAGCGCCCACATATCCTCGCGCGTGGGCGCGGGCCCGCCGTCGCGGCGCGTCATGCTGTTGGCGAAATCGCCGTGGCCGATTTCGAAATCGATATCATGCGCCTCGTCGAGCCAGGTGCCGAAATGCTTGACCATGTGGAGCAGCACTTCGTCGCAATCGCTGATCAGCAGCGGCTTCATGCCTCGAACCCCGGATCGAGCGTCATCCGCGCGCGGACGAGCGCCTCAGGCCTGATGCCCAGCGTTTCGGCGCAGGCGACAAGATCGGGTTCATGCGATTCGAGGAAGCCGAGTACCGCCGCGAGCACGGCAGGCTCCCCGGCCCGCGTGCGCAGGTCGGCAGGGTCGAGTCCGGTCACCGACAACAGGCGCATCGCTCGGTCCGGCTCGCTCAGCGTCCATACCAAGGCTTGCAGTGCCAGGGCCTCAGCGTCTTCATTTGTAACGGCGCCGCGCATTGCCTATTGTCATCCTTCTTGAAACGAATGGTGGCTCGCGTGGCAAAGAAGGTGCTCGTTGTCGAGGACAACGAACTCAACCTGAAACTATTCTGCGACCTTTTGCGGGCGCATGATTACCTTGCCGAACCTGTACGCGACGGGCGCGAGGCGGTGATGCGGGCGCGCGAATTCGCCCCCGACCTGATCATCATGGACATCCAGATGCCGCACGTCACCGGCTATGAGATCATTCTTGAGCTCAAGGCCGACGACGTGCTCAGCACGATCCCGGTAATGGCGGTCACTGCCTATGCAGGTCGCGAGGACGAGGACCGGATCCGTGCCGCGGGCGCGGACGCCTATATCTCGAAGCCGATCAGCCTCGCCCGCTTCATGGAAGCGGTGCGCGCGTTCGTCTGAACGAACCGCGAGGCCCGCCGCGCAGGAACGCCAAAGGCCGCGGGTATCGCTACCCGCGGCCTTGCGATCGCATCGTAAACGCGCGACGGCATCGCCGCCGCGTCGACTTACTTGATCTTGGCTTCCTTGAACTCGACATGCTTGCGCACGACGGGATCATACTTGCTGAACGAGAGCTTCTCGGTCTTCGTGCGGGGATTCTTCTTGGTGACGTAGAAGAAGCCGGTGTCCGCGGTGCTGACGAGCTTGATCTTGACGGTAGTCGGCTTGGCCATGAGCCCAATCCTTAAGGCTGAAAATGCTAGGGCGGCAGCACGCATGCCACCGCCCGATCTGTCGCGGCGCATGGCGCATGCTGCCGGCCAAGTCAACCATATCACCCCATATTCGCCCCGGAATCCCGCATCACAGGGTGTTTAACCGCATCTTTATCGGCATGGGCGCATGATGCATCCCATAAGAAAGACAGGAGGCGGGATCATGGGGCAGGTTGCCGAGCGAGTCGCGGAATTCCAGGATCTGGCGCTGGTAAAGGCCGAGCTTGCGGCCCGGATCGCCGCGATCGACGTCCGCGCGCCCTATACCCGCGCGACCGATCTCGCGCCCGATATCGACGCGATCCGCCTGATCGCGCATCGCAACGGGATGAATCCCGCGGTGACCGTCACGCACTTCATCGATTCGGCACTGTCGCGCGGCGAACATGGCGCGCTCGTCCATGGCTGGCTGATGACGCTCAGCGACGCGATCTACAGCGAGCGGCAGGACGTCCAGGCCTGCCATGTCTTTGCCGCCGCCTGTTCGGTGCGGCTCGCGGGATGACCCGCGCGTGACGCCCGACCGCGCGACCCGCTAGCGATGGATGCGCTGATGGCGGCGCTCGTAGCCGCCGCGCTGGCGCAGGTCGGCGATCGAACCGCGTGGCTCGCCGCGATCCTGTCCGATCGGTATCGCAAGCCCCGGCTGGTGATCCTCGCGGCGGCGCTCGCGCTGCTGCTCGCCGGCAGCCTGGCGGTCGCGGGCGGGATCGCGGTCGCGCCGCTGCTGACACCCAATGCGCGCCAGCTGATGCTGGCGCTCGCGCTGATCCTCCAGGGCGGCGGTGCGCTCCTGCCGGTCAAGGCGCCCGATCCACTGCGCGGGTGGCGCACGGGCGCGATCGCCACCACCATGCTCGGGCTGTTCATCCTCGCCTTTGGCGACGGCATACAGTTCATCGTGGCCGCGCTTGCGCTCCGCAGTGCCGTACCGATGCTGGCGGCGGTCGGCGCGACGATCGGATCGCTGGTGGTGATCGTCCCCGCGGCGATGATGGGTGAAGCCGCGTGGCGCCGATGGCCGCTCGCCCGACTGCGCACCGGCATCGGGCTGATATTCGTGCTCCTGGGGGTCATTCTGGGCCTCAGCGCTGCGCGATTGATCTAGCGGGGCGATCACTCAGATGAGGAATGGCGCATGCGCGACGGGAGCATTTCGGCTATCGCTTCGTTGACGCAACGATCCACAGACATTCCCATGCATGGAGTTTTCGATGCCCGCCACCAACCCCGCACTCGACACGCCCACCGATCTCGTCAGCAACAGCACGAAGACGGTTGCCGAAGCGCTCAATGCCTCGCTCGCCGATTGCTATGCCTTGTACCTGAAGACCAAGAACTTTCACTGGCACATGTCGGGTCCGCATTTCCGTGACTATCATCTGTTGCTTGATGACCAGGCGGCACAAATCCTGGGCGTGACCGATGCGATCGCCGAGCGCGTCCGCAAGACCGGCAACACGACGCTGCGCTCGATCGGCGACATTTCGCGCCACCAGAGCATCCCGGACAATGACAAGGATTTCGTCGGACCGACCGAAATGCTCGCCGAGCTTCGCGAAGACAATCTGAAGCTCGTCGAACAGTTCCGGATCGTCAAGGACGCCGCCGACGAGGCCAAGGACAATGCCACCAGCGGCATCGTCGACGAGTGGACCGATCAGGCCGAGGAACGCGCCTGGTTCCTGTTCGAAGCCAGCCGCAAGGCCTGAACCCCGGCGCCCGTCCTTCCCGTGTCGGAACCGACATGGGCGGGACGGGTTCTGTCAGGAACAGGAGAATGCCCATGTTGAAGCTCGCCATCACCTTCTTGATCATCGGCCTCGTGCTGGCCCTGCTCGGATTTGGCGGCGTCGGCGGGGCGTTTATCGGCATCGCCAAGGTGCTGTTCTTCATTGCGATCGCGCTGTTCGTGATTTTCTTGGTGCTCGGTCTGCTGGCCGGCAAGGGAATCAAGAACGCGATCGACTGACGCGACGGGATTGCATCGGCCTGCGCCGATGCCACGACGTCAATGCCACGACAGGGCCCTCGCCGGTAACGGCGGGGGCCTTTTTGATGTAGCGCCCGCAGCGACGTGGACGCAGGCCCGGAGCCGAGTGCCGGGCGGCGCGTTGTCGGATCATGCATGCTTTCGCCGCGCTCCTCGATGCCCTCACCTATACGCGGTCGCGCAATGCGAAGCTGAAGCTGATCGGCGATTATCTGCGCGTTACGCCGGACCCCGATCGCGGCTGGGCGATGGCGGCGCTGACCGGCGATCTCGATCTGCCGGGCGTCAAATCGGCGGTCATCCGCGGGTTGATCGAGGACCGGGTCGATCCCGTCCTCTTCCGGATGAGCCGCGATTATGTCGGCGATACCGCCGAGACCGTCGCCCTGCTGTGGCCCGAGCCCGAGCCCTTGGGGCCGGATCCGGTGCCGGCCGAACCGCTGTCGATCTCGCAGGTGGTCGACCGGCTGATGACGCTGTCGCGCGCCGAGGCGCCGGCGGCGCTTGCCGCGATGCTCGATCGCTCGGATGCGGAGGAACGCTTCGCCCTGCTCAAGATGGCGACCGGCGGGCTGCGGATCGGCGTCTCGTCGCGCCTGGCGAAGACCGCGCTGGCGGATGCCTTCGGGCTCGACGTCGATGCGGTCGAGGAGGTCTGGCATGGCCTGGCAGCCCCCTATCCGACGCTGTTCGCCTGGGCGGAGGGGCATGGCGCGCAACCGACACCCGCCAACGTCCCCGTCTTCCGTCCCTTCATGCTCGCCCATGGTCTGGAGGATCTGCGCGTCGACCTCGCCGACTATGCGGCGGAGTGGAAATGGGACGGGATCCGCGTGCAGATCGTCCATGTCGCGGGCGAAACGCGACTCTACAGCCGGACCGGCGACGACGTGACCGCAAGCTTTCCCGAGATCGCCGCCGCCTTCGTCACGCCGGGGACGGTCGACGGCGAGCTGCTGGTCAAGGGCGAGCATCAGGGCGGCACGCTGGAGGAGGGCGGCGGGGCGGCGAGCTTCAACGCGCTGCAGCAGCGGCTGGGGCGCAAGACCGTGTCGGCGAAGATGCTGGCCGAGTATCCGGCCTTTGTCCGCCTCTATGACCTGTTGATCGATGGCGACGAGGATCTGCGCGCACTGCCCTGGACCGCGCGACGCGCGCGGCTCGAGGCGTTCATGCCGCAGCTCGATACCGAGCGGTTCGACCTGAGCCAGGTCATCGACGCCGCAGACTTCACCGCGCTCGAGGCGGTGCGCGCGGGTGCGCGCGACTCGGCGATCGAGGGCGTGATGCTCAAGCGCCGCGACTCGCCCTATGTCGGCGGGCGCCGCGTCGGGCTGTGGTATAAATGGAAGCGCGACCCGCTCACCGCGGATTGCGTGATGATGTACGCGCAGCGGGGCAGCGGTCGGCGGTCCTCCTATTATTCGGACTATACCTTTGGCTGCTGGACCGAAGAGGGCGAGCTGCTGCCGGTCGGCAAGGCCTATTCGGGGATTACCGACGAGGAGCTGCGGATGCTCGATTCGTTCGTCCGCAAGAACACGCTCAACCGGTTCGGGCCGGTGCGCGAGGTCGCCAAGACGATGGTGCTCGAAATCGCGTTCGACGCTCTGCAGGAGTCGAAGCGGCACAAATCGGGGATTGCGATGCGCTTCCCAAGGATCGCGCGGATCCGGACGGACAAGCCCGCGGCCGAGGCCGACCGGATCGACACGCTCCGCCGGATGATCCCCGCACCCTAGCCGTTGATCCGGATCTCGAACAGGGTCGGCCAGAGCTTGCCGGTGACGAACAGCCGCTTTTTCGCGGCATCCCAGGCGATGCCGTTGAGCACCGCGTCGCGGTCGCGGGCGCCGATCTCGGCGACCAGCGGACGCAGGTCGATGATCGCGGTGACGCGACCGGTGCCCGGGGCGATGCGGACGAGATATCCCGTCTGCCAGACATTGGCGAGGATCGCGCCGTCGACATATTCGAGTTCGTTGAGCTGTGTCAGCGGACGCCCGTCGATCGTCACGCCGATCCGGCGACGTTCGACCAATGTCCTGGGATCGCGCAGGATCAACGACGCGCTGCCGTCGGACTGGATCAGGCCGTCCTTGTCGCTCGTCAGGCCCCAGCCCTCCCCCGCATAGCGGTTGGTGCCGGTCGGCTTGAGCGTGCGGGCGTCCCAGCGGTGCGCGATGCCGTCATGCCAGGTCAGACTGATCAGCTCGTTCTTCCACAGCCCGAGCCCCTCGCCGAACTGTGCCGGATCGATCCGGCGGCGCGCGACGATACGACCATCGAGAGTGACGCGGCGGACATCGGACTGCCCCTCCTTGCCTGTGCTCTCGTAGAGCGCGCCGTCGTGCCACAACAGGCCTTCGGTGAATGCCGTCGCATCGTGCGGATAGCGGGCCACGATGCTGACCGACAGGATCGGCACGGCTGGCGCGGGCGCAGGAGCGGCCAATGTGCGCGTGGCGGGCTGGGGCGCCGTTGCGCCCTGCGCCAGAACGGCAACGGCCGGCCCCGCAAGTGCGAGACCGGCCGCTATCAGGCTATGTCCGATCGTCATGCTGGTTCGAAAAACCCCGATGACCGGACGGACGGGATTAGCCGCCTGCGCTCAGGTTGACCGCTGCATACTTGCCGCGACGATCGACTTCGAGCTCGAACTCGAGCTTGTCGCCCTCGTTCAGCGTGGCCATGCCGGCACGCTCGACCGCCGAGATGTGCACGAACGCGTCAGGCTGGCCATCATCGCGCTGAATGAAGCCGAAGCCCTTCATCGCGTTGAAGAACTTGACCGTACCCGTTGCCTTCTCACCGGTCAGCTGGCGCTGCGGCGCGCCGCCTGCACCACGATCGGCACCGCCACGGGGTGCACCCGGGCCGGCATCGCGATCACGCGGCGGACCACGATCGGTCACGGCCATCGGCTCGCCATCGATCTTGAGATCGGTTGCCGAGATGCGGCCACCACGATCAACGAGCGTGAAGCCGAGCGGCTGACCCTCAGCGAGAGCGACCATGCCAGCCTGCTCGACTGCGCTGATGTGCACGAACACGTCCTCGCCGCCGTCATCGCGAACGACGAAGCCGAAGCCCTTCTGTGCGTTGAAGAACTTTACGACGCCGGTGCCTTCACCAACGACCTGGGGGGGCATGCCGCGCCCGGCGCCACCGCCGCCGCCA
>NZ_JPJC01000004.1:0-4863 GCF_000733135.1 Sphingomonas sp. FUKUSWIS1 | reverse complement strand
CACGGCGCGCGCCCGGGCGGCGATCGGCGGCGAGCGCCACGCCTTTGGCCGCCCGCCCGCCGACGCCTGATCGGGCCCGTCTTTAGCGCTGTCGCTCGGCGAGCGTGCGTTCCCAGGCCAGCGCATCGCGGACGATCCCGTCGAGATCGGCGTGGCGCGGCTGCCAGTCGAGCGTCGAAAGGATCGCGCTGTTGTCCGAGATCAGCATCGCCGGATCGCCCGCGCGACGCCCCTCGAGACGGCGGTCGATCGTCATGTTCGTGACCTTGTCGACCGCATCGAGCACCTCGAGTACCGAGAAGCCGGTGCCATAGCCCGCGTTGAGCGTGTGGCTCTTGGCCGGCTCGGCGACCAGCAGGTCGAGCGCGGCGACATGCGCGGCGGCGAGGTCGCTGACATGGATATAGTCGCGCACGCCGGTGCCGTCGGGGGTGGCGAAATCGGTGCCATAGACGCCGACATGGCTGCGCTTGCCCGTCGCCGCCTCGACCGCGATCTTGATCAGGTGAGTCGCGCCGACCGTCGACTGGCCGCTGCGCCCTTGCGGATCCGCGCCCGCGACGTTGAAATAGCGCAGCGCGGCATAGTTGATCGGGTGCGCCGCCGCGACGTCGCGCAGCATCGCCTCGGTCATCAGCTTCGACATGCCGTAGGGATTGATCGGCACGGTCGGATCGCCCTCGGCGACCGGCACCTTCTCGGGCGTGCCATAGGTCGCCGCGGTCGACGAGAAGATGAAGTGCGGCACGCCTTCGGCCACCGCGCTCTCGATCAGCGACCGGCTGGCGGCGGTGTTGTTGCGGTAATATTTGAGCGGGTCGCTGACCGATTCGGGCACCACGACCGAGCCTGCGAAATGCATGATCGCACGGACCTTGTGATCGCGGATCGCCGCGCGGACCTTCGCATCGTCGGCGACGTTCGCCTCGACCAAAGTCGCGCGGGGATCGACCGCCCAGTCGAAGCCGGTGACCAGATTGTCGACCACGACCACCTCATGCCCCGCGTCGAGCAGCGCCAGGACCGCATGGCTGCCGATATAGCCGGCGCCGCCCGTTACCATCACCCTGCCATCAAGCCTTGCACCGTCGATCACATGCGTCTCCTCTTTGTTGCGGGGTAGCGGCTTCCTATCTTGGCGGAAAGGAGATCGTGATGACGGATTATGTAACGCTGGCGGGCGGGTGCTTCTGGTGCACCGAGGCCGTGTTCAAGGACGTGATCGGCGTCGAGAGCGCCGAGAGCGGCTATATCGGCGGGCATGTGCCTGATCCGACCTACAAACAGGTGTGCGGCGGCGATACCGGCCATGCCGAGGCGATCCGGATCGGCTTCGATCCTGAACAGCTGAAGCTCGGCGACCTGCTCGATATCTTCTTCGCGACGCATGACGCGACGACGCTCAACCGGCAGGGCAACGACGTCGGTACGCAATATCGTTCGGCAATGTTCCCCGCCGACGACGCGCAGAAGGCCGAGATGCAGGCCGCGCTCGAGCGTGCGCAGGCGGACAGCGCCAAGCCGATCGTCACGACGATCGAGCCGATGACCACCTGGTACGAGGCCGAAGGCTATCACCAGGACTATTGGGAAACCTCGGGCCGTTCCAACCCCTATTGCATGGCGGTGATTCCCCCCAAGCTGCAAAAGCTCCGCAAGAGCTTCGCCGCGCGGTCGAAGGCGGCAGTCAGCGCGTAACGATGCCGTTCCCCCGCGGATGCGGGGGTCCAGCTAAATACCGGATGCCAACGCGACTCCTGGACCCCCGCCTGCGCGGGGGTACAGGTCAGCGGTGCGCGGCGCGGCGGAGGCGGTCGTTGATCGCCTCGCCGATGCCTTCGGACGGAATGGGTGCGACGGCGATCCTCGGACGGTCGTTCGCATCGGCAGCGTGGAGCAGGTCGAACAGCTTCGCGGCTGCTTCGACGAGGCTGCCTGACGTCGACAGCGAGACATCCCCTGCAACCGCCCCGAACCCGATCAGCCACTCGTCGGCCTCGGCATCGAGCGCGTTCAACCGAAGCGCCTTGCTCGGCGCATAATGGCTTTCAAGCTGCCCGGGCGCCGTAACCGCACGCCCCCCCGGCGAAGGCCGGGGCCCAGTTGGGGGACGATCGTGAGGCCCGTCGTCCTCCGTTACAGCGACCTTTCCACCTGGGCCCCGGCCTCCGCCGGGGAGGTGGTCGAGCAGAGCCGCGCGGGTCACCGGCCCCGGCCGCAGCACCGTCCGCCCCGCCACGATCGTCGATTCGAGCCCCGCCTCGGTCGCGCCATCGTCGAGGATCAGCGGCACGTTCCCCCCCAGACTCGCCGCGACATGCGCCGCGGTCGTCGGCGAGATCCCCCCGCTCGCATTGGCTGACGGTGCCGCGAGCGGCCGCCCCGATGCTGCGATCAGCGCCTGCATCGCGCGGTGTCGCGGTACCCGGATCGCGATCGTGTCGAGCCCCGCGGTCACCAGCGCGGCAATCCCCGAATCGCTGCGCACCGGCAGCACCAGCGTCAGCGGCCCCGGCCAGAACGCCGCGGCCAGCGCGCGCGCATCCGCATCGAACACCGCGATCCGTTCGGCCGCGGCGAGATCGGCGACATGCACGATCAGCGGGTTGAAGCTCGGCCGTCCCTTGGCGGCATAGATGCCCGCCACCGCCTGCGCGTCGGTCGCGTCCGCGGCGAGTCCGTAGACCGTCTCGGTCGGCACCGCGACGAGTCCGCCGGCGCGAATCACCGCCGCCGCCTGCGCGACCGCCGCTGTGCCGTAGGGTAAAATCAGGGGGTGTGGACGCGTCATTCTGAAGGCCTATAGCGGGCGCAAAGCATAGCGATAAGAGGATGCCATGGCCTTCACCCCAGCAACCACCGAACAGCGTTTCGTGCTCGATCACGTCGTGCGGATCGGCGAACTCGCCGCCACCGACCGGTTCGCCGCCGCCAGCGACGACGTCGTCGACGCGGTGCTCGAAGGCGTGGGACAGTTCGCCGCGGGCGAATGGGCGCCGCTCAACCGCGCAGGGGACACCGTCGGCGCGAAATGGACCCCCGACGGCGTCGTCATGCCCGACGGCTTCGCGCAGGCGTACAAGGACTATGTCGAGGGCGGCTGGGGCACGATCGGCGTCGAGGAGGAATGGGGCGGGCAGGGCCTGCCCTTTGCGATCCAGACCGCGGTGCTCGATACGCTCGGCTCGGCGAACATGGGCTTCGCGCTCTGCCCGACGCTGACTGTTGGCGCGATCGAGGCGCTCGCGCATCACGGCAGCCCCGAGCAGCAGGCGCTCTATCTCCCGCATCTCGCGACCGGCGAATGGACCGGCACGATGAACCTGACCGAGCCGCAGGCCGGCTCCGACGTCGGCGCGCTGCGCGCCACCGCCACCCCGCTGGGTGACGGCAAATGGTCGATCAAGGGCACCAAGATCTACATCTCGTTCGGCGATCACGACATGGCGCCGAACATCGTCCACCTCGTCCTCGCGCGGACGCCCGGCGCGCCCGCGGGTACCAAGGGCATCTCGCTCTTCCTCGTGCCGAAATACCGTCTGAACGACGACGGCACGCCCGGCGACTTCAACGACGTCCGCGTCGTCTCGATCGAGCACAAGATGGGGCTTCACGCCTCGCCGACCTGCGTGCTGAGCTTCGGCGATAATGACGACTGCGTCGGCGAGCTGATCGGTGCGGAACTCGGCGGCATCCGCGCGATGTTCACGATGATGAACAATGCGCGGCTGAATGTCGGGCTCCAGGGCGTGCAGGTCGCCGAGGGCGCCACCCAGGGTGCGGTCGCCTATGCGCTCGACCGGGTCCAGTCGGCGCGCGCGGGCTCGCCGAACAAGGAGTCGGTCAAGATCGTCGAGCATCCCGACGTTCGCCGCATGCTGCTGCGGATGAAGGCGCAGACCCAGGCGGCGCGCGCGCTCGTCTATTATGCCGCCGGGCAGGTCGACCGCGCCAATATGGGCGACGCCGCGGCGCGCAACCGCCTCGAACTCGTCACCCCGCTGGCCAAGGCGCACGGCACCGACATCGGCAACGAAGTCGCCTCGCTCGGCATCCAGGTGCACGGCGGCATGGGCTATGTCGAGGAAACCGGTGCCGCGCAGTATTTCCGCGATGCGCGCATCACGCCGATCTACGAAGGCACCAACGGCATCCAGGCCGCCGATCTGGTCGGCCGCAAGCTCGCGCTCGACAATGGCGGCGCGTTCGCCACGCTGATCGCCGACATCCGCGCGGAAGCCAGGGACGAACGGCTGCTCGCGCTCGTCGACGCCTGCGACGCGATCGGCCGCCGCCTCGCCACCGCGGACGCCGACGACAAGCTCGCCGCGAGCTACCCCTTCCTAACGATGCTGTCGGTCGCGACCTGCGGCTGGCTGATGGAGCGCCAGGGCGCGGTCGCCGGCACCGACGATTTCGGACGGATGAAGGCGGCCTCGGTGCGCTTCTACCTCGAACAGATCGTCCCCGAAGCCATGGGCCTCGCCGCCGCCGCCAGCGCCAGCGCGGCGGTGCTCTACGCGATCGAACCGGCGCTGTTCGCGGCGTAAGCCCCCCTCCCGTCATCCTGACGAAAGTCAGGATCCAGAGCCACGCATGCGGGCGTCCGTGGCTTTGGATCCTGGGTCGAGCCCAGGATGACGGAGGGGGCTGGTGCGCACACCCACCCCGTTCGCCCGCTTCCATTCGCCCCATTCCCAAACACCCCACCCCCATTCGCCCTGAGCGCAGTCGAAGGGCCGCCCCAAGCCCAGGTGCTTCGACTTCGCTCAGCACGAACGGCGGGGGCGAGGGGCGAGGGGTGAGGGACGGGACGGCGACGGAGGCGCGGGGCGGGGGCGGGACCTAGGCGCACGCCCGCCC
>NZ_JPJC01000003.1:0-4657 GCF_000733135.1 Sphingomonas sp. FUKUSWIS1 | reverse complement strand
TGCTGATGGCGCATGCGCTGGGCGTCGAGCGGAACGCGATCCTGCTCGATCCCGACCGCTACGCCGTTCCCGCCGGTTTCGCGGCGCTGGTCGAGCGCCGTCTGCGGCATGAGCCGATCGCCTATATCACCGGCACGCGCGGCTTCTGGTCGATCGATCTCGCGGTCGGGCCGGGGGCGCTGGTGCCCCGCGCCGACAGCGAGACGCTGCTGATCGCCGCGCAGGCGCATTTTGCCGGCGGTGCGCCCGCGACCATCCTCGATCTCGGCACCGGCCCCGGTACGCTGCTGCTCGCCGCGCTCGACGAATGGCCCGCGCGCGGTCTCGGCATCGACTTTTCGGCGGACGCGCTCGGCTATGCGCGCGCCAATGCGGCGGCGCTGGGGATGGCGGACCGTGCGCAGTTTTTGCGCGGCAGCTGGGCGGACGCGATCGAGGGGCGGTTCGACCTGATCCTCGCCAACCCGCCCTATATCGGTACCGCCGAGACGCTGCCGCCCGAGGTCCGCGATCACGAACCGCATGCGGCGCTGTTCGCAGGCGCGGACGGGCTCGACGATTACCGGATCCTCGCGACGCAGCTCCCCTCGCTGATCGCACCCGGCGGCGCGGCGGTGATCGAGATCGGCGCGACGCAGGCGGGACCGGTCTCGGCGCTGCTCGAGGCGGCGGGGCTGCACGTTGCGCTACATCATGATTATGGCGGAAACCCGCGCGTCCTGCTTGCGCGATGACCGGCGCGACTTGACGATTATGGCCTGCCGCCGCATATTTCGCTTGTGGGAGGCCCTTCCGGGCCGCTATCACGTGGGCAGGGGCACGCAATCTCGACAACTTGGTCGTTTTTGAGCGTTGACCCGCATCCTTCGCCTTAAAGTCGCTGCAGTCCGGCGGCCCTGGCAAGTCCGACGCATCGTCATCGGTGCGCGGCGGGGGGTTTGCACCGCATTTCGGAGCACGACCAGATTTTGGTTCGACGACTGAGGACACAAGCTTGATCAACAACCGGCAAGCCGGCCGCCGTCGCGGTCGTGGCAACAATAATAATGGCGGCGGTGGCGGCGGTGGCGGTCAACGCCAGGGCGGCGGCGGTGGTGGTGGCCAGGGTGGCCGCGACACCGGCAACCGCATCGACAGCCGCGCGCGCGGCAACGCGAGCCAATTGTACGAGAAGTACAAGAACTTGGCGCGCGACGCGCAGATGCAGGGCGACCGCGTCAACATCGAATATTATCTCCAGTTCGCGGATCATTATTTCCGCGTGCTGAGCGAAACCCGCGCGCGCTTCGAAGAGAGCCAGCCCCAGGCGCAGCAGCAGCCGCGTCGCCAGCAGCCGTTCGATCTCGACGGCGACGATGATTATGGCGACGAGGGCGAACCGATCCGCTCGGGTGAGCAGCAGGGCAGCCAGCATAACGGGCAGCAAAACGGGCAGCAGAACGGCCAGCAGGGATCCGGCGACCAGACGGCGATGGCGAATGGCGGCCAGTCCAATGGCCAGTATTCGAACGCCCGCGCGCCCCGTGAGAACCAGGGCCGCGAAAACCAGGGCCGTGATGGCCAGGGTCGCGACGACCGCTCGCAGCGCGACGATCGCCCACGCTATGACGCGAACCGCAACGAGGGCCAGCGTAACGACGGCCAGCGTGGCGAGGCCCGCGGCCCGCGGATGACGCAGTCGCGCGACGAACAGCCCGGTGACGAGCAGGCCCAGCAGCGCGAGACCCAGCCCCGCGAAAACCAGGGCCGCGACGACTATCGCGAGGCCCCGCGCCGCGACACCATCCGTCGCACGCCACGCGCCGCGCGTCCGGTCCAGGCCGAGTCCGAGCAGCAGGGCGAGCGCGCGGACGAGGTCGCTGCCCCCAGCGTAACGCCGGCCACGCCCGACGCAGCCACGTCCGATGACCGGTCGTCCGCGCCCCAGTCCACGGGCGAACCGGTCGACGTCACGAGCGTCCCGGCGCCCGCGTCGGACGGTTCGGGCGAGGAGCAGCCCCGCCGTCGTGGTCGCCCGCGTCGCGACCGCAGTCTCGACGCGCCGGTCGCTACGGACGATGCCGCACCCGCGGCGTTCGACGCAGACCGCCTGCCGCCATCGCTCGGCATCTCGGCCTCGGCACCGGCACCCGCTGCCGACGCTTCGGCGGACGGCGCAGCTGCGGAAAAGCCGCGTCGCCGTCGCGTCCGCGTCGCCACCGACGAGGTCGAGGCGGGTTGACCGTCGCGCCAGACGGCAGGATCGAAAAAGGCCGGTACCGCGACGCTGCGGTACCGGCCTTTTTTCGTTTCATCCCTCGGCCGCGCGCATCGCCCGGACGCCTAGTCGATCCGAGTCACGTCCTCGTCATGGCCGCTGCCCGAACTCAGGAAGACGAGCCCCATCAACAACCCGGCCATGATCACCGACCCGCCGACCCCGCCGAGAATCGCGAGCATCGTCACGAGGTGCAGCGCCCCCTGAAGATGCGCCATCGCGACGATGACGCCCGCGGCGCAGATCGCCGCCGCCAGTATCATCCACGCCATGATCGTCCGGAACCGGCCCCAGGCGAACGCGGCATAGTGTGGATCGTCGAGTCCGGTCGGTGTCTCGGCAGAAGGATCGGTCATCGCTTTTCATTGCCGCGCAAACATGGTTTTCTCAAGCCACGCGCATGGAGACGCGACAAGGAGAGGCGGAGATGACGATCGCGACGATCCTCGAGACGAAGCGGCGGACCGGTGACGGCACGCGCGCGGACATGGTGCTGTCGTTGCACCCCGATGCGAGCGTCGCGGACGCGGTGGCGATGCTCGCGGAACAGCGGATCGGCGCGGCGCCGGTGCTCGACGACGGCCGCGTCGTCGGGATCTTTTCCGAACGCGACGTGATCCATTGCCTGCAGGCCAAGGGCGCGGGGGCGCTGACGCAGCGGATCGGCGACGTGATGACGCGCGCGGTCAAATCGGTCGCGCCGACCGAATCGGTGATCGGCGCGCTGTCGCTGATGACCCAGCGGCGGATCCGGCATCTGCCCGTGATCGACCATGATCAGCTCGTCGGCTTCGTCTCGATCGGCGATCTCGTCAAATTCCGGATCGACCGGATCGAGGCGGATGCCGCGGCGATGCGCGCCTATATCCAGTCCGCCTGACCCGCGGACCCGGTCAGGGCGTAACGGGGCGTTTGCGCAGCACTGCGACGAGCTCGCCCAGCGCCGCGCGCGCGAAGGCGAGCATCCCGCCCGCATAGACTACGCCGCCGACCGCGAGCAGCACCGCGAGTCGCCAGACCGGATCGAGCACTGGCAGGCGCTGATCGACCAGCCAGACCGCGAGCGCCATCGCGATCGCGGCCAGCGCGGGCGACGCGACCGCGCGGGCGACCGCACGTGCGGGGACGCCGATCACCGGCAGGCTCCGCCACGCACTGATCGCGAAATAGAGGGGATAGGCCGCGATCCAGGCGAGGCCGAGCCCGGTCGGCCCCCACTCAACCCCGATCAGGAACGCGGTGCCGAGGATCGCCGCGCCGGTCGCGCCGTTGCGCACGCCGATACCCGGTCGCCCGCGCGCATCGGAGGCGGGGGTCAGCAGCACCTGGAGCGTCATGAACGGCATCGCCAGCGCGAGCAGCCGGACGATCGGTGCGGTCTCGACCCATTTCTCGCCGAGCACGGTCAGCACCAGCGGCTCGGCGGTGACCGCGAGCCCGAGATAGAAGGGCATGGCGACGATCATCACCAGCCGCACGCCCTTGACGAACGCCCGTCCGATCGCGTCGGGATCCGCCTGCATCCGCGCATAGGCGGAAAAGGCGACTTCGTTGAGCGGCGGCACGAACTTGCTGACGAAGATCTGCGTGAGGAACAGGCTGGTCGTGTAGATGCCGAGCATGTGCGGCGAGAACCGGCGCCCGGCGATGAACACATCGGCCTGGCTCTGCAGGAACCAGAAGAGCTGGCTCGCCGCCATCACCCCGCCATAGCGCGCGATCCGGCCCGCGCCGCGAAAGTCGAAGCTCGGCCAGACCAGCGACCGCGCGCTCCACGTCATCATCGTACCGCGGACCGCGAACAGCACGAGCGGGGCGATGACGAGCGTCCATACTCCCAGTCCGTAGAGCGCGCCGCCGAGCGCGGTGCTCGCCGAGGCGATCGAGGCGGTGATGTTCGCCTTGGCCTGATGGCGAAAATCCATCGCGCGTGACAGCAGCGCATAGGGCAGGGCGATGAACGGCGTGGTGAGATAGAGCAGCGCCTGGACGCGCAGCATGTCGGCGACGACCGGCTGGCGGTAATAGGCCGCGGCGAGCGGCGCGAGCACCAGCTGCGCTGTGGCCAGCGTCGCGTTGAGCAGGATCAGCATGCCGAAGAGCTGGCGCACCTCGTGGCGGCTGATCGTCGCCTGCTGGATCAGCCCGCTCGCCAGGCCATAGCCGTTGAGCATCGCCATGAAGGTCAGGATCACCTGGCACATCGCGAACAGCCCGTAATCGGCGGGCGCAAGGATGCGGATCACCAGGAAGGTGGCGCTCCACTGGACGAGTTGCGCGACGATCTGGCTTCCCGACCGCCAGATCAGCGCGCTGCGGACCTGTCCGGCGAGCGGCGCCGGGGCGGCCAAGCCGTCGATCGGCCCGTCGGGCGGCCGGGCCGCCAGCGGGTCTGCCGCC
>NZ_JPJC01000002.1:0-9609 GCF_000733135.1 Sphingomonas sp. FUKUSWIS1 | reverse complement strand
GGCGGCTGGGGGCGCGTCCGCCGCCGGCGCCCAGCCGGTCGCGGCCGGCACATCGGCGACCGCGCGGTTCGGGGCTGCCGCTGCTTCCCGCGATGCCCGCGACACGGTCGACTGGGTGATGCGGTCGCGCGACAACCAGGCCCTGCCGTTCGTCGTGATCGACAAGGTGAACGCGGTGGTCTTCGCGTTCGATGGCGTGGGGGTGCTCCGCGGCACGGCGCCCGCGCTGCTCGGTCTCGCCCGCGGCGACGACAGCGTGCCGGGGATAGGCCAGCGCAAGCTCGCGACGATCACGCCCGCCGAGCGGACCACGCCCGCCGGCCGGTTCCAGGCGTCGATCGGCGCCGATTTCGAGCAGGATATCCTGTGGATCGACTATGCCGCTGCGCTGTCGCTCCACCGCGTCATCGCCGGCCGCCGGGTCGACGACCGCGCCGGACGGCTGGCCTCGGCGACGCCGCAGGACAACCGGATCTCCTATGGCTGCGTCAACGTGCCTGCGCGCTTCTACGACGGGGTGATCAAGCCGTTGTTCACGGGCACGGTCGGGATCGTCTATATCCTGCCCGAGACCCGACCGCTGCGCAGCGTGTTTGCAATGACGGCCTCAGCGCCGGACGCCGTGCCTCACTGACCCCAGGGGCGCTCGCGATACCATTTGGTCAGCACGTACTTGACCCCCTGTTCGACCGGCATGCCCTGGTGCACCGACCCCGGATTCGGCGCGCCATAGTCGTCCATGTTGTTCCAGATGACGAGGTTGCCTGCCTTGGGCGCGATGATCACGTCCGCTGTCGGAAAATTGGTCCGGCCTCCCGCCTCCGGTTCGTTCAGGAACGTCATCGCCGACCAGGTCCGCTGTCCGCCGACCGCGACCTGATCCTGCCAGTAGAGCTGGCCGGTATCGAAGAAGTCGTGATGCGGCTTGAACTCCTGCCCGACCGCATAGCGCTGGCCCTGCAACGCCTCGCCGTAGCGCGGTTTCAGCCCGGTCAGCGCGTCGAGCCGGGTCTCGACCGCGGTGACCGCGTCGGGGCCCGCATAGAGGTAACAGGTCTCGCTGGTCCGGTAGGCGGGACGCGGATCGTCGGCGACGACCGGCGACGGCACGCGATCCGCATCGATCAGTGCGATCAGCGTCGCGCACACGTCGAGCGGTAGGAAATCGCGGACGATGTACAGCTCGATCCCGGGTGCCGGAATGCGAACGGCGCCGGGATAGCACAGGATCTGCTCGCGGACCTGTGCCGCGGACTCCGCGCGCGCGAGCGCTTCGACCGGGCCGTCGCGTCGGTCGGTGGCGGAAAGTGGCGATGTGGCGGACGGAACGGCGACCATGGGCACTCCAGACTGTCGGGCGCGTCGGTGGCGGACCGGCGGTCCGGCCCCGTGGCCAGACCATCACATAGATCAAGCCGTACAGGCGCAAAAGCCGTTTCACCGCCGAATTCGGCCGCAATGCTCGATACTTGTCCGCGGGGAAGGCAAAATCCGGGTGCGACTTAATCGCGTGACGATCGTTGAGCCGCCATTCCCAAAGGAGACGAATGATGAGCAACGAGACCGACGTGTCCGTCCTGAACGGCCTGATCAAGACGACCCTCGACAGCATGAAGGGCTATGAGGACGCGGCCAAGGACGCGGAGAGCACGCAGTATGCGACGATGTTCGCCGATTTCGCGCGCGATCGCGCCCAGGTCGCGACGAACCTGCAGGCACAGGTCCGCGCACTCGGCAGCGAGCCCGAGATGGATTCAAGCATGCTCGCCGCAGCGCATCGCACCTTCATGGACCTGAAGCAGGCGCTGACCGGCAAGGACGACAAGGCGATCATCCTCGAGGTCGAGCGTGGCGAGGACCACATCAAGGCCAAGTATGAGGACGCGATGAAGGACGGCCAGCTGTCGCCCGCATCGCTCGACGTGGTCACCAAGGGCTATGCCTCGGTCCGCGAAGGCCATGACAAGATGAGCGCGCTCAAGCACAGCCTCACCTGATCCGAAGGGGCGACCGGTTTCGCCGGTCGCCCTTTTTCCTCCGCGCTATCCTGCCGCCTTGCGCAGGATCCGCGACAGGTCCTCGACCGAATAGGGTTTGTGCAGCAGCTCGAACCCGTCGGTACCATCCTGCGCCAGCACGTTGCTGTAACCCGACGTCAGCACCACCGGCAGCCCGGGATGCGACGCCCGGATCGCCTTGGCCAGATCGATGCCGTTCATGCCCGGCATCACGACGTCCGAAAACACGATGTCGAAGCGCGCCGCGTCCTCGCCCAGCACCGCCAGCGCCTCCTGCGCATCCGCCGCCCAGACCGTCACATAACCGAGCTCGGCAAGCGACTGGGTGGTGAACGTGCCCACGTCCTTGTTGTCCTCGACCACCAGCACGCAGGTGCCATGGCCGTCCGCCAGCCCCTCCGGGACCGCCCCCGGCAGGTTCGCGGTGCGCTCCTCCGCGCGCGGCAGATAGAGCGTGAAGACCGTGCCGCAGCCGACTTCGCTCTCGACGATGATGTCGCCATCGGACTGTTTGGCAAAGCCGAACACCTGGCTGAGCCCAAGGCCGGTGCCCTGCCCGACCCCCTTGGTCGTGAAGAACGGCTCGAAGATCCGCTCGAGCTTTTCGGGCGGGATGCCCGACCCGGTGTCGCGCATCGAGATCGCGACGAACTGCCCCTCGACCGCCGGATGCGAGCGCACCGCCGGGATCATCGTGGCGGTCCGCAGCGCGATGTCGATCCGCCCGGCGCCGTCCATCGCGTCGCGCGCATTGACCGCCATGTTGACCAGGGCGGTGTCGAGCTGGCTCGGGTCGACATTGGTGAAGCAGGGCGTGTCGGGCACGTCGATCGCGATCGTAATCCGCGATCCGGTCAGCGTGCCGAGCATGTCGGCGATGCTGCCGAGACTCTGGCCGACATCGATCACCTCGGGCTGGAGCGCCTGCCGCCGTGCGAAGGCGAGCAACTGTCCGGTCAGCTTTGCCGCGCGATCGGCGGTGTCCGAGATCGCGTCGATATAGCGCTCGCGCCGTTCGGGCGGGAGGTCGGGGCGCTTGAGCAGGTCGGTTGCGGACCGGATCACGGTGAGCAGGTTGTTGAAGTCGTGCGCGACACCACCGGTCAGCTGGCCCACCGCCTCCATCTTCTGCGACTGGCGCAGCGCGTCCTCGGCGGTCTGCAGCTCGCTCGTCCGCGCGATGACCTGCTGCTCGAGCGAGGCCGCGAGCGCGGCGAGCGCCTGTTCGGTGCGGCGGCGCTCGGTAGCGATGCGGGTCCGATCCGCAACCTCGCGCGCGAACGCGACCTCGTCCGCGCGCCAGTGCCGCGCCCAGCCGCTGGCGAGATACAGCATCGCCACGATCCGGCCGTTTTCGGTGATCGGCATGTTGATGATCGCGCGGGCCTGCACCGCCTCGAGCGCGGCGCTCGTCGCGTAGGTCCGAGGGTCGGCGCGCGCATCGGTCACGCAGACCTCCTCGCCGCGCTTGAGGTCGTCGATATAGGTGCCGAAGTCGCGAAGCCTGAACGTGCCCGAAAGCTGGTCGACCCCTGGCGCGGTCCAGTCGCTGTGCACCGTCACGGTCTCGGCGTCCGGATCGATCTCGCCATAGCCGGTCCGGCTGAGGTCGATCGTCCGGCCGATGATCTGGACGGCCTGGTAGGAAATGTCGTCGGGACAGTCGGTGTCGCGGAACATGTCGCCCAGCTCGACCAGCGCCGCGCGCATCATCTCGCCGCGGCGCTGGTCGGTGATGTCGGTCGACACGCCCGCGATCCGCAACGCCTCGCCGGTGGCGGAATAAAAGGGCTGTCCGCGCGATCCGATCCACCGCAGTTCGCCGTCCTGGCGGTAGATGCGGTAGACGACCTCGTAATCCGTCCCCTCCTCGACGCAGCGTTGGACCTCGGCGACGCTCAGCGCGCGATCGTCGGGATGGATCGCGGCCAGCCGGTCGTCATAGGAAAACGGCGCGTCCGTAGGCCGGCCGAAGATCTCCTTGCAGGTATCCGATGCGGTCAGCCGCTTCGTCGCGATCTCGAGGCTCCAGGTCCCGAACCGCGCCGCCTTGAGCGTGAAGGCGAGCTCGCGCTCATGCTCCTGCTGCTGTCGCAACCGGTCGGTCAGTTCCGCCATCAGCGAGGCGTTGCTGCTCTCGAGTCCCTTCAGCCGCTCACGCTCGAGCGTCACGTCGACCTGGCTGGCGAAGAAATAGGCGAGCACGCCGTGCGTGTCGAAGACCGGCGCCATCAGCAGCCGGTTCCAGAACGTCTCACCGTCCCTGCGGTGGTTCTGGATCTCGATCTCGATGGATTCGACCCGGCGAACCGCGTCGCGGATCCGGTCGATCGTCGCGGGATCGGTTTCCGGCCCCTGGAGGAACCGGCAGTTGCGCCCGAGTATGTCCTCGCGCGGATAGCCGGTGAGCCGGCAGAACGCGTCGTTCGTGAACACGATCGGATTGTCGGGCAGGCGCGGATCGGTGATGATCATCGGCATCCGCGTCGCCCGCACCGCGGCGACGAACGGGTCGGTGCCGAGGTCCTGCCCGATCAGCTCGGCGGCGATTCGCTCGGCGTCGGCCGTCAACGGACGAGCGCCGGGGTCGGCGCGGTCGGGTGTATCGTTCAAGACCGTCTACTCGCCCTTTGCACTAAGTCGCTGATATCTAGGCTACGCGCAAAGACACCGCAACGCCGGGCTGGCGTGACGAATAATCGAGATCAATATGCGACGAAGGGCGGCCGCGTGATGCGGCCGCCCCTCCCCTCATCAGCGCACCGAACCGCGGCGCACCATGTTGACGATCGCGAGCAGGATCACCGCACCGACCAGCGAGATCAGGATCGACTGGATGTTGAGCGCGCCGTCCATGATCGAGGCGCCACCAATGAGCGGCGTGATCAGGAAGCCTGCGAGCAACGCGCCGACAATGCCGACGACGATGTTGAGGAAAACGCCCTGCTGTGCGTCGGTCCTCATGATCATGCTGGCGACCCAGCCGATGAGTCCGCCGACGACGAGAAGGATGATGAGGTTCATGATGAGGCTCCTGTTGATACTGGTACAGGCTGCTCAACGGACCGGGTGCTGCTAACGTTCAGTTCGGCCGCGCATAGTGCTTTGTGACATTGGTATAGGGGCACTAGTCCGGTTGGTAGGTCGGGGTTGGCCGTGACGGAACCGGTCGTGCGCTCCAGCGCTAAGGAGGCATGACCAGTACCCCCGGCAAGCCGCTGCATGCGCCCACCCTGCATCATCTCGAACAGCTCATGGCCGGATTGCTCGAAGGGGTGATCCTGATCGACCCGACCGGCGTGATCCTGAGCGCCAACCCCGCCGCGCTCAAGATGCACGGCGTCCGCGGCGTCGGCGAGCTGGGTGCGACGGCGGACGATTATGCCGCGCGGTTCGCCCTGCGCTACCGCGACGGGCGTAAGGTGCCGCGGCGCGAATATCCGCTGCTCCGGCTGCTCGCGGGCGAGAGCTTCCCCGACCTGATCGTCGAAGTCACGCCGCGCGATGCGGACGAACCATGCTGGGTCCATCAGGTCCGTGACATCGTCATGGACGAGGATGGCGGCGAGCCCGACTGCCTCGCGCTGGTGATCAGCGACGTGTCCGAGCGGTTCGACGCGGAGGACCGGTTCGAGGCGATGTTCCATGCCAACCCCGCCCCCGCGCTGATCATCCGCATCGCCGACCAGCGTTTCGTCCTGGTCAATCAGGGGTTTCTCGACCTGTCGGGCTATGACCGCGACGCGATCATCGGCAAGACGCTGTTCGATTTCGACTTTCTCGCCGATGTCGAGCGCAAGGCGTTCGTCAAGGCGTGCGTCGCGCGCGGCGAGGTCGTGCCACAGCTCGAGGCCGAGCTGCCGCTCGCCGGCGGCGACACGACGCTGGTCATCCTGGCGGGGCAGCCGATCGAGGTCGGCAACCGCGACTGCCTGTTGTTCACCTTCGCCGACCTCGAACCGCGGCGGCGCGCGGAACATGCGCTGAAGGCGAGCGAGCGGCATTTCGCCGCGGTGTTCGAGATGGCGCCGGTGGCGATGGTCGTGACCCAGACCGACGACAATCGCATCCTGCAGGTGAACGCGGCGTTCAAGACGCTGACCGGCTATGACGATCGCACGGTGATCGGCCGGGTCGCCGACGACCTGCAATTGTGGAATGATGCGGGCCAGCGCGAACAGCTGGAAACCGAGATCCGCGCGCAGGGCGGGTTCCGCGGACAGGATGTCCGCCTGCTCCACAAGAATGGCGAGGCGCTCGACTGTCTCGCCTCCGCCGAAAACATGCGGATCGACGGCGATGCCTGCGTGCTCTGGCTCTATCAGGATATTACCGCGCGGCGGCGCGGCGAGCTCGAGCTGGTCGAGGCGATCGAGGCGGTGATGAAGGACGCCAACTGGCTCGGCCGGTCGATCATGGACAAGCTGGCGACGCTGCGGAACCCGCGCCCCGGCGCCGCCTCGGACGCGCCGCTGCTCGATCTCAGCAAGCGCGAGCGCGAGGTGCTCGAGCTGATCTGCCAGGATCTCGACGATGCCGCGATCGCCGAGCGGCTCGAACTGTCACGCAACACCGTGCGCAACCATGTCGCGCGGCTCTATGCCAAGATCGGCGTCAACCGGCGCAGCGCCGCAGTGGTCTGGGCGCATGAACGCGGGGTCGGCGCCTGAGAAAGCGCGCGCCGCCCCGAGGGGCGGCGCGGCCGGTGGTCAGGCGGACTGCGGGATGATGCTGATCATCGCGTCCTCGCTCGGCTCCTTGGCGGGCTTGAGCTTGAGCGCCTGATCCGCGGTCACATGCCGCGTGCGGGTCGCGGGCTCGAGCGTCACGGTCTCGCCCGTTTCGAGCGACCGCTCGACCGCTGCCAGCACGCGCATGTCGAACAGGCCCTCCTGCCCGTCGGCTTCGGGATGACGGTCGTTGAGGATGCAGTCGGAGAAATACTGCGTCTCGTTGCCGAACTGCTCGACCGGATCGAAGGCGTGCGTCTTCTCCTTGCCGTCCGCGGTGCGCTCGACATAGGTGATGCCGGTCGTCGGGCCGAACATGAAGGCGGGCGCGGCATGGATGCTCGCCTTGGTGCCGACCAGTTCGAACCCCTCGGACGAGGCGGTCGCATAGCTGACGGTGAACTGCGCGATGCGATCGTCGGCGAATTTCAGCGTCACCGCGACGGTGTCGTGGAAGTTGAAGCCGCGACCCGGCGTCTTCGTCCCGACAGCATGCACGGCGATCGGCTCCTGCCCGAACAGGTTGCGTACCGCGTTCAGCGGATAGGTGCCCATGTCGGGGACGGGCCCGCCCCAATAGCCGTTATGCCCGCGCGAATTCTCCTCGCGGACATTCTGCATGAAGGTCGACGAGAAGGCGCGCAGGTCGCCGAACTCGCCCGCCCGCGCGCGCGTGATCATCTCGACCGTGCCGGGTTCGTGATGCAGCCGGTAGGCGATCATCAGCTTGGCGCCGCCCTTCTTCTCGGCGGCGATGATCTGCTCGGCCTCCGCGACGCTCGACGCCATCGGCTTTTCGAGCAAAACATGGATGCCCGCCTCGAGCGCGGGGACGGCATATTGCATGTGCAGGAAATTGGGCGTCGCGATATAGACCGCATCGATTTCGCCCGAAGCCAGCAGCTCGCCATATTGCGCGTAGGAATAGGCCTTGAGCTTGTAGAGCTTGGCCAGCTTGTCCGCCTTGACCGGGTCACCGGTGACCAGCGCGGTCATTTCCGAATTATTGGTCCGCGCGATCCCCGGCATGAACGCCTGCTGCGAAATCTGCCCGCCGCCGACGACGGCGTAGCGCACCTTCTTGGTAAGTCCGAACATGACAGTCTCCGTGGTTCAGGAAGGATGGAATGAGGCTGGCAACTCCGCGCGACGGGGTTTTGTTGCACTGCACCCTGCGCAACGAAGCTGGCGAGCGAGGTCGTTACGGACGCGCGCGGATTATCTGCCGACGGTCTTGGGCTAACCGCCAGCGCGCGCGTTATCCTGTCGGCCATTTGCGGTCAGAGGACTGATAGTGCTGAAGTTTCTAGTGGCCGAAAGCGAAACACCCGAACAGCGCGACGCCCGCCGCGAGCATGCGGGAAAGAGCTCGGGCGAGACCTATGCGGCGACGCTCGAACAGCTCCGGCCCGATGCGCAGATCACGATCGTCGCACCCGCGGACGACGACGCGCGCGTGCTTACGACGGGCGAGATCGGCGATTTCGACGCGGTGTTCGTCACCGGCTCGCCGCTCCACGTCTATGACGACTCGCCCGAGGTGCAGCGCCAGCTCGCCTTCATGCGCGCGGTGTTTGCGTCGGGGACACCGTCTTTCGGTTCCTGCGCGGGGCTGCAGCTTGCGGTTGCCGCAGCAGGGGGCACCGTCCGCAAGATGCCGCAGACGATGGAGGCCGGGATCGCGCGCCGGATCACACGGACGCAGGCGGGGCGCGATCACCCGCTGCTCGCCGGCCGCACGGAGAGCTGGGACGCACCCGCGATCCACGGCGACGAGGTCGAGCGGCTGCCGGACGATGCGACATTGCTCGCGAGCAACGCAGTCACCGCGATCCAGGCGGCCGAGATCCGGCATGACGGCGGGATTTTCTGGGGCGTGCAATATCACCCCGAACTGGCCCCGCGCGAAATCGCGATCGCGCTCCGCCGCCAGGCCGGAAGCCTGATCGAGGCGGGGCTCGCCGAGCGCGAGGCCGATGTCGAACAGCGCGCGGCGCAACTCGACGCGCTGCACGACGAACCCGACCGCCGGTCGCTGCTCTGGCTGCTCGGCGTCGGCGACGATTTCGCGCAGGAGGCGGGTCGCCGGCTCGAACTCACCAATTTCCTGACGCATCTGGTCGAGCGGGGCGACTGACCCCTGCCCTTGCATTCTCACGCCGCGCCCACATCTGCCGTAGCGTAAGCAGCGCGATCTCCGGGGGGATCGTGCGCCGAACGGGGAATGGGGCGGATGTACGATCAACTGGCCGAGAGCGTCATGCTCGAAAGCGACAATGGCGACGTGCGGGCGATCCTCGAAAAGGTCGCGGCGCTGACGGGCATGGGGTTCGTCGCGGTCGCGCGCGTCACCGACACGCGCTGGATCGCCTGCCAGGTCCTCGACCAGATCGATTTCGGCATGTCGCCGGGGGACGAGCTGCGGATCTCGACGACGATCTGCGACGACATCCGCCAGTCGGGCAAGGCCGTCGTCATCGACGACGTGTCGACGAACGATCGCTGGCTGACGCATCCCGCGCCGTCGCTCTATGGCTTCAAGAGCTATGTCTCCTTCCCGATCACGCTCGCCGACGGATCGTTCTACGGCACGCTGTGCGCGATCGATCCGCGCCCGCGCCAGCTGAGCGGACGCGAGACCGCCGCGGCGCTGGCGGGGTTCGCGGCGGAAGTCGGCGCGGTGCTGTCGCGGAACGTGGCCGCGGGCTGAGCGGGCCGGATCACCGAAGACCGAGCCAGCGTCGCGCCGCCGTCCAGTCGCGCAGCACCAGCCGCTCGACGACCAGCACCAGCAGCATCGACACGCCGAACAGCGGCAGTGCGAGACCCAGCAGGATCAGCAGCACCACGAACCCCGCCGC
>NZ_JPJC01000001.1:0-29543 GCF_000733135.1 Sphingomonas sp. FUKUSWIS1 | reverse complement strand
CGCCGCCGCCGCGGTAACCACCGCCGCCACCGCCGCCGAAGCGATCACCGCCGCCGCCGAAGCTGCTGCCGCCGCCGTAGCTGCTGCCACCGCCACCATAGCTGCTGCCGCCGCCGCCGAACCGGTCACCGCCGCCGCCGAAGCTGCTGCCGCCACCGAAATCGTCGCTGCCGCCGCCGAAGCTGTCGCGCTTGTCGCGGCCACGCCCGCCACGGTTCCCGCGGCCACCTTTATCGAAACCCATAAGCCCTGATCGTCTTCCCGGTTCGCCCGCAAAATCTCTCCAAAAGCCGGCGTGTCCGGACGACGAACGCGGGCCCTCGGGCGCGAAACCTTTTGCGCCTTGGGGAAGGGCATAGCGCAAAAATCAAGCTATCGCGAACAGAATCTTGTCCGCTTGCTCCATTGGCGATGATCGCGGCAAAAGCATGGCGCACCCGCGTCATCGCGGAGGACCATTGAGCAAGGCGCCCCCGACCGCTAGGGCCACCGCATGACAGTGTATCTTCATGAAGGCGACATCCCGTCCGGGATCTTCGCACCGGGCGCCTCGATTGCCGTCGACACCGAGACCATGGGCCTCATCACGCCGCGCGACCGGCTCTGCGTCGTGCAGCTGTCGGATGGCGGCGCAGATGAACATCTCGTCCGGTTCGCGGCCGACAGCGACTATGCGGCGCCCAACCTCAAGGCGCTGCTCGCGGATCCGGAGCGGCTGAAACTCTACCATTTCGGACGATTCGATATCGCCGCGGTCCAGCATTATCTCGGCGTCGTCGCGGCGCCGGCCTATTGCACCAAGATCGCGTCGCGACTGGTCCGGACCTATACCGACCGGCACGGCCTCAAGGAGCTGGTCCGCGAACTGCTGGGCCAGGACGTGTCGAAGCAGCAGCAATCCTCCGACTGGGGGAGCCCGAATCTCAGCGAGGCGCAGAAAGACTATGCCGCGTCCGACGTCCGTTTCCTGCACCGGATGAAGGAAGAGCTCGACAAGCGGCTGATTCGCGAAGGCCGCATGGAGCTCGCGCAGAAATGCTTCGACTTCCTGCCGACCCGTGCCGCGCTCGATCTCGCCGGATGGCCCGAGATCGACATCTTCGCGCACGCCTGACATGACCATGGCGCCCCCGTCCGACGCATCGGCGAAGACGATCCGGCAGGCCCGCTCGCCGCGTCAGGTCTGGGCGGCGCCGGGCAGCCGCCACGACCGCGTCGTCGGACTGGCGCGACTCGGCCTGCCGACCGCGATCGGCGTGCTGACCGCATTCCTTGTGATGGCGCCGCTGACCGCGGGCGGCGACGTGTCGTTCGTGCTCGACAAGAACAAGGTCGAGGTCGCGCAGGAGCGCATGAAGCTGCAGGCCGCGCAATATCGCGGGCAGGATTCGAAGGGCCAGGCGTTCACGCTCGACGCCCGCTCGGCGATCCAGAAGAGTTCGGCGGAGCCGATCGTGCAGCTCAACACGCTGAGCGCGCAGCTCCAGCTCGCCGACGGCCCCGCCAACATCAGGGCGAATTCCGGGCGCTACGACATGGACACCGAGAAGGTGCAGCTGAACGGCCCGCTCAACGTCACCGCTCCCAACGGCTATGACCTGAAAACCACCAATGCGACGCTCGACATGCGCGCGCGGACGATGGACAGCGGCAGTGCGGTGACGGGAACCGTGCCGCAGGGCGTGTTCAGTGCAAACAAGCTGCATGCCGATCTGGAAGCCCGCACCGTCAGGCTCGACGGCAATGCGCGCTTGCGGATCGTGCCGCGAGGGCCGAAATAGCCGCCATGCGCCTCATACCAAGCTCCGTCCTCCTGATGCTCTCCGCGCTCGCGGCGACCGGCGTCTCCGCGCAACGTGCGCACAACTCGAACGCGCCGATCGATTTCGGTGCGGACCATATCGAGCTGCAGGACAAGGCGAACCGTGCGGTGCTGAACGGAAGCGTGTCGGTCAAGCAGGCGGACATGACGCTGAATTCGGCGCGGATGACGGTGGCCTATACCGGCGAAGTGGTCGGCGGGAACCCGCAGGTGTCGCGCCTCGACGCGTCGGGCGGCGTGACGGTGCGCCGGCCGGACCAGACCGCGAAGAGCCAATATGCGATCTACGACCTCAACCGGCGGGTGATCACGATGCTCGGCGCGGTGACGCTGACCCAGGGTGGCAACACCGTGAATGGCGGGCGGCTGACGATGAACCTCGATACCGGTCGCGCGGTGATCGACGGATCGTCGGTCCGCGGCAGCGGCGGCGCGACGGCCAGCGGCGGCACCGTGACCCAGACGGGCGGGCGCGTGACGGGCACCTTCTCGGTTCCCAAGCGCAACTGATCCGATGCGCGCACCGCCGGTCATCCGCGAAACCCGCCAGCCGAGCGCCAGCCGCTTTTACCCGCCCGCCCTCAGCAAGGCCAAAGCCTGATGGATGCCCCCACGCTGCCCCCGATCGAAACCCCCGGCCCGCACGGCGACGCGATCGTCGAAGCGCCGACGACCAACGGCCTTCAGGTCGTGTCGATCGCCAAATCCTATGACAAGCGCACCGTCCTGACCGATGTGTCGGTGTCGGTCGGGCGTGGCGAAGTGGTCGGGCTGCTCGGGCCGAACGGCGCCGGCAAGACGACGTGCTTCTATTCCGTGATGGGGCTGGTGAAGCCCGATTCGGGCCGGATCATGCTCGACGGCGACGATATCACGCGCCTGCCCATGTATCGCCGCGCGATCCTGGGTCTTGGCTATCTGCCGCAGGAAACCTCGATCTTCCGCGGGCTGACGATCGAGAAGAACATCCTGACGGTGCTCGAGCTGTCCGAGCCCGACAAGGCGGTGCGCGAGCGCAAGCTGAACACGCTGCTCGAGGAGTTCGGGCTGACCCGGCTGCGCGCCGCGCCCGCGATGGCGTTGTCGGGCGGCGAGCGGCGCCGGGCGGAGATCGCCCGCGCGCTGGCCGCCGAGCCGTCGATCATGCTGCTCGACGAGCCGTTTGCGGGCATCGATCCGATCTCGATCGCCGACATTCGCGACCTCGTGAAGGATCTCAAGCGCCGCGATATCGGCGTGCTGATCACCGACCACAATGTCCGCGAGACGCTCGACATCGTCGACCGCGCCTACATCATCTACGATGGCCGCGTGCTGTTCTCGGGCAGCCCGGCCGAACTGGTCGCGGACGCGAATGTCCGCCGCCTCTATCTGGGCGAGGGCTTCTCGCTCTAGTGTCATGAGCCTCGCGCCTCGCCTGGACCTTCGCCAATCGCAGTCGCTGGTGATGACCCCGCAATTGCAGCAGGCGATCAAGCTGCTGGCGTTGTCGAACCTGGAGATCGAGGGGTTCATCGCCGAGGAGATCGAGCGCAATCCGCTGCTCGAGGCGGGCGCCGCGGACGATGGCGACAGACCCGACCGCGAGCCCGGCCCGGATCCGGACGCCGCCGCCCGCGACGCCCCCCGCGACGAACGCGTCGCCGCCGACGAGCTGGTGAGCGGCAGTGTCGGCAGCGACGAGCCCGCGCTCGACATCGACTATGCGACCGAGAGCCATCACCAGGACAGCGTCGCCGACGGTGGCAGCGGCACCGACGGCGCGCTGTCGATGAGCGGGGCCGGCGCGGGCGGTGGCAGCGATGGCGACGGGAACGGTCTCGATCTGGACGGCTTTGCCGATACTGGGCTCAGCCTTGCCGATCATCTGCTGGCGCAGGCGGGCCCCGCGATCGCCGCGGATGATGCGTTCGTCGCGGCGCATCTGATCGACCAGATCGACGAGGCGGGGTATCTGACCGTACCGCTTCTCGAGATCGCCAACCGGCTGGGCGTCGCGCTTGCCCGGGTCGAGCATGTCCTGGCGGTGATCCAGACCTTCGACCCGACCGGGGTGGGCGCGCGCGACCTGGCCGAATGCCTGACGATCCAGGCGCGGGAGGCGGACCGCTATGACCCCTGCATGGCGCGGCTGATCGACAATCTCGACCTGCTGGCGCGGGGCGAGATCGGGCGCCTGAAACGGCTGTGCCAGATCGATGACGAGGATATGGCGGACATGATCCGCGAGCTGCGCGGCTATGATCCGAAGCCCGGATGCCGGTTCGGCGGCGAACCGAGCCGCGCGGTCGTGCCCGACCTGTTCGTCGCGCGAACCAAGAGCGGGTGGAGCATCGAGATCAACACCGCGACGCTGCCGCGCATCCTCGTCAACCGCAGCTATTACACCGAACTGGCCCGGGGCGAGCAGGACAAGGCGTCGAAGGCGTGGCTCAGCGAGTGTCTCGCCAGCGCGAACTGGCTGGTCAAGGCGCTCGACCAGCGGCAGCGCACGATCATCAAGGTCGCAACCGAGATCGTGAAGCAGCAGGAGGCGTTCTTCCTCCACGGCGTCGCACATCTTAGGCCAATGACGCTGCGGATGGTCGCCGACGCGATCGAGATGCACGAATCGACCGTCAGCCGCGTGACCAGCAACAAATATGTCTCGTGCGGGCGCGGGCTCTACGAGCTGAAATATTTCTTCACCTCGGCGATCCAGTCGGCGGATGGCGGCGACGCGGTGTCGGCCCAGGCCGTCAAGAGCGCGATCAAGGCCCTGATCGCGAACGAGGGTGCCAAGATCCTGTCCGACGATACTTTGGTGGAATTGCTCGACGGCAAGGGCTTCGACATTGCCCGGCGCACCGTTGCCAAATATCGCGAGGCGCTCGGCATCGGCAGTTCGGTACAACGCCGCCGCGCGCGGGCGCTCGAGGGTACGGGCTGACGCTTGCCTTCGCACCGGATCGGCGTAGCGTCCGGCTTGCATCACGGGGGGGCCCAGACCGATGAAAGACCTTTCCACCAGCCGTGATGGCGACGCCGAGTACGTGGCGACCTCCCCACCGATGATCGCGGCCGAGCCCGATGGCGCGCCACGCATCGCGGTGCTCGATATCCTGCGCGGGATCGCGATCCTCGGCATCCTGTTCATGAACATCAACGACATGGGCGGGTCGCTCTACGCGTCGTTCGACGATATCCGGCATTTCGGCTGGACCACGCAGGACCAGATCGCCTGGTGGCTGCGCGAGGTGATCGCCAACGGCACCGCGCGCTGCATGCTCGAGATGCTGTTCGGCGCCGGGATGGTGATCCTGACCGACCGCGCCGCGCAGCTGGCGGGGACGCGCGTGGTGATGAAGCGCTATTATGCGCGCAACCTGCTGCTGTTCGCGTTCGGCGTGGTGCACATCCTCGTCCTGCTGTGGCCGGGCGACATCCTCCACACCTATGGCCTCGCGGCACTGATCGCCTTCCTGTTTCGCGGACTGCGACCCCGCCTGCTTCTGACCATCGGCCTGTCCGCGGCCGCGCTGCAGTTCGCCGGCGGCACCTACGGCTATGTCTCCACCACGCAGACCCAGGCGCAGGTCGCTGCGATCGAGAGCGCGCAGCGCGACGGGCGACCGGTCACGGTCGCGGACCGCACACTGCTGACCAAGGTCGCCGAGGGGGCTGCAAAACGCGCCAAGAGCAAGGCCGAGGATGCCGCGCGGATCGCCGCCGAGGACAAGGCGCGGACGGGCAATTTCAAGACCTGGGCGGCGTATCAGTGGAGCGTCATCGCCTATCTGCAGAGCCGCGGGCTCGAGCTGGTGTTCGTGTGGGAAGCGGCCGGCGTGATGCTGATCGGCGCGGCGCTGTACAGGCTCGGCATCCTCCAGGGCGGACGATCGCGCGCCTTCTATGCGCGGATGACGCTGATCGCCTACGGGATCGCGATCCCGCTGCGGATGATCGGCGCGACGGAGCAGATGCGCTTCGATACCGCGCCAAAGACGCTCTGGGCGACCGCGGAGGTCAGCCGGCTGGCGATGACACTCGGCCATGTCGGCGCCGTCCATTTGCTGGTCGGGACGATCGTCGGCGCGCGGCTGTTGCGCCCCTTCGCCGCCGCGGGCCGGACCGCGTTGTCGCTCTACGTGCTGCAGACGATCATCGGCCTGTGGATCCTGTTCCCGCCCTTCGCGCTCGGGCTGTACGGCCAGTTCGGCTGGGCGGCGCTGATGGGGATCGCGCTGGCGATCAATATCGGCCTGTTGTGGCTCGCCAATGCCTATCTGCGCGCGTTCAATATCGCGCCGGTCGAATGGGCGTGGCGGTCGCTGCTCGAGCGGCGCCGGCTGCCGTGGCGCAAAACGCGTATCACCCCCGCGATGCGGACGGCATCCGCCTAGTCGTCCTCGTCCTCGAACCCGACCAGCGCCAGCGCGCGCGCCTTGATCTGGCGGGTCATGCACCAGTGGACGAGCGCATCCTCACGGCCATGCGTGACCCATACTTCGCGCGGCGCGATCTCGGCGAGCGTGTCGATCAGCTCGTCCCAGTCGGCATGGTCGCTCAGGATCAGCGGCAGCTCGACATTCTTCTGCCGGGCGCGCCCGCGGACGCGCATCCAGCCGCTCGCCATTGCGGTGATCGGGTCGGGCAGCCGCCGCGACCAGCGATCGTTGAGCGCGCCGGGCGGGCACATCACGACATGCCCCGCCATGTCGGCCTTCTTGGCGTCCGCAACCGGCAGCAAGGTACCCAGCCGGACGCCGTGATCGGCGTAGAGGTCGCACAGACGCTGGAGCGCACCATGGATGTAGATCGGCGCCTCATGCCCCCGCGCGCGAAGTTCGGCGATCACGCGCTGCGCCTTGCCGAGCGCATAGGCCCCGACCAGCACGCAGCGGTCGGGATTGGCGTGCAATGCGGCGATCAGCTTGTCGATCTCGTCGCCGGTATCGGGGTGGCGGAAGACCGGCAGGCCAAAGGTCGCCTCGGTGACGAAGACGTCGCATTTGACGGGCTCGAACGGCGTGCAGGTCGGATCGCTCCGCCGCTTGTAATCGCCCGAGACGACCACCCGTTCGCCGCGATAGTCGAGCACGATCTGCGCCGAACCCAGGACATGGCCGGCGGGGACGAAACCGATATCGACCTCGCCCATGCGGATCGTCTCGCCATAGGCGACCGGGTGACCCGATTGCGGACCATAGCGCGCGTCCATGATCGCCAGCGTCTCGGGCGTCGCCCAGACCGCGGCATGGCCGCCGCGCGCATGATCCGCATGGCCGTGCGTGACGAGCGCCCTCTCGCTCGGGATCGACGGATCGATCCATGCGTCGATCGGCTTGACGAGGATGCCGTGCGGATGCGGTTCGAGCCAGTCGCCGAGTTTTGCCATCATGCTACTACGCCCGAGCCATGGCTGCGGTGCCACGCGCGACAGCGGAGCGACACCGGCGCGGCCGCCTAGCGCCGCCGGCCGACCTTGACTGACTTCAGGATCGCATCCATCCGCGCCGCGGCAACCGCCTGGGTCGGTGCATTGCGCGGCGGCGGCGATCCAGCCTTGGCCGCATAGGTGATCCGGTCGACCGCGTAGCAGGTGCCGCCGATGACGCTGCGCAGCGTGAGTGCTCGGACCTGCTGGCTCATCCCGGCGTCGCCCGTCTCATAGGTCGCCCAGCGCTGGCCGCCGAGCGTGCGATCGGCGAGGCGGCGGCTGTTCGCCGATGTCAGCCCGTCGGTGGTGCAGCGCGCGATCACCGCCGTGCTCCGGCTGAAGCCGACCTGGATCATCTCGGTCACCTGCCCCTGCCCGTCGGTCGGCTTTGCGACCTGCCAGAACCGGACGATGCCGACGCCCCGCCCGGGCAGCGTGCCGTCCCACATCGTCCGCCAGCCGCTGGTCATCAACGCGCGGCCGGCAAAGTTGCGCGTCGGGGTCAGGCTCGACGGATAGGCGAGGCGAACCGTGCCGCCTGCGCCGACGAACTTCTGCGTCGCCGCCGTCGCATTGGCAAAGGGCAACAGCGCGATCAGGGACAGCGGCGCGAGATGGCGAAGAATCGACAAGGTTGGTCTTTCACAGGCTAAACAGATCGATGGTCCGACAAATCGCCGACCGGGCGGGCGCCGTCCATGGCGTTGCGGCATAGTGCACCCATATGACGATCATGCGTGAACAGGCCGTGAGCGACCTTCCCCCCCAACTCGATGACTGGTTCGCGACACGGGGCTGGCGGCCGCGCCGGCATCAGACCGACATGCTGGCGCAGGGACGCGCCGGGCGCCACGCGCTGCTGGTCGCGGCGACGGGGGCAGGCAAGACGCTCGCCGGGTTCCTGCCGACGCTCGCCGAGTTGATCGAGGAGCCGACCAGCGGGCTCCACACACTTTATGTCTCGCCGTTGAAAGCGCTCGCGGTCGACGTCCAGCGCAACCTGCTGACGCCGATCGAGGAAATGGGCGTCGACATCCGCGTCGAGACGCGCACCGGCGACACGCCGTCGGACCGCAAGGCGCGGCAACGCGTGAAACCGCCGCAGATCCTGCTGACGACGCCCGAATCGCTCTCGCTGCTGCTCAGCTATCCCGACAGCATCACGATGTTCGAGGGCATCCGCACGATCGTGATCGACGAGGTCCATGCGTTTGCGACGGGCAAGCGCGGCGACCTGCTCTCGCTGTGCATGGCGCGGTTGCAGACAATCTCGCCGGGCATGCGGCGCGTCGCGCTGTCGGCGACGGTCGCGGATGCCGAGGGCTATCGCGCATGGCTCGCCCCCGACGGCGATATCGACCAGGTCGCGATGGTGCAGGGCGAGGCGGGCGCGGATCCGGACATCGCGATCCTGCTGCCCGAGGGTCGCATCCCGTGGTCGGGCCATTCGGGCCGCTATGCCGCCGAGCAGGTGATGGCGGAAATCGAGAAGCATGCGACGACGATCGTGTTCTGCAACACGCGCAGCCTCGCCGAGCTGATCTTCCAGGATCTGTGGAAGGTGAATGCGAACACGCTGCCGATCGGCGTCCATCATGGCAGCCTCGCACGCGAGGCGCGGCGCAAGGTCGAGGGCGCGATGGCGGAGGGCAAGCTGCGCGCGCTGGTCGCGACCGCGAGCCTCGACCTCGGCGTCGACTGGGGCAATGTCGACTGCGTGATCCAGATGGGCGCGCCCAAGGGCTCGTCGCGGCTGCTCCAGCGCATCGGCCGCGCCAATCACCGGCTCGACGAAGCGAGCAAGGCGATCCTCGTCCCCGGCAACCGGTTCGAATATCTCGAGGCGCGCGCCGCATTGGACGCGGTCGAGGCGGGCGAGCTCGATCCCGACCTGTTCCGCGTCGGCGCGCTCGACGTGCTGGCGCAGCATGTGATGGCCTGCGCCTGCGCCGCGACGTTCCGCGAGGAGGACCTGCTCGACGAGGTCCGCTCGGCCCTCCCTTATTCCGCGCTGCCGGCCGAGACCTTCTCGCGCGTGCTCGGCTTCGTCAGCGACGGCGGCTATGCGCTCAAGGCCTATGACCGGTTCAAGCGGCTGACGCAGGATGCGGACGGCACATGGCGGATCAGCCACCCGAAGTTCATCGGCCAGCACCGGCTGAACGCGGGGATCATCGTCGAGGCGACGATGCTCAACGTGCGGTTCGGCAATGGCCGCGCGCTCGGCCGCGTCGAGGAAGGCTTCGCGGCGCAGCTCAGCCCCGGCGACACCTTCTTCTTCGCCGGGCTCAGCCTCGAGGTGGTGAAGATGGACACCGAGGACCTGGTCGTCCGCGCAACCTCCAAGCCTGCGCGGATCCCGACCTATGGCGGCAGCCGGATGCCGCTGTCGACCAACCTCGCCGACCGCGTCCGCGGGTTCCTGGCGCATCCTGGCGAATGGGCGCGGTTTCCCGACGATGTGCGCGAATGGCTCGAATATCAGCGGCTTCGCTCGGTCCTGCCCGAACCCGGTCAGCTGCTGGTCGAAACCTTCCCGCGCGAAGGGCGGCATTACATGGTCGCCTACAGCTTCGAGGGGTGGAACGCGCACCAGTCGCTCGGCATGCTGATCACCCGGCGGATGGAAACGCAGGGGCTGAAACCGCTCGGCTTCGTCGCGAACGACTATGCTCTGGCGGTGTACGGGATCGACAAGATCACCGACCCGGCATCGCTGTTCTCCGCCGATATTCTCGAACATGAGTTCGTCGACTGGGTGCAGCAATCGCACCTGCTCAAACGCGCGTTTCGCGAGGTCGCGGTGATCGGCGGGCTGGTCGAGCGCCAGCATCCCGGCAAGCGCAAGACCGGACGCCAGGTCACCTTCTCGACCGACCTGATCTATGACGTACTCCGCAAATACGAGCCGACGCATTTGCTGCTCGAGGCGGCCTGGGCGGATGCGCGCGCACGGATGACCGATGTCGGGCGACTGGCCGGGCTGCTCGACCGCGCGGCGGAAACGATGCTGCATGTCGACCTCGAGCGCGTGACGCCGCTCGCGGTGCCGATCCTGACGCTGATCGGGCGCGAGAAGGTCGCTACCAACACGTCCGACGACGCCCTGCTGATCGAGGCGGAGGCGCTGGCGGCCGAGGCGATGCGGATCGACTGAACGGACGCGAGACGAACCAGGGACGAACGACTTGTCGTCCGTCGGTTTCGGGCGCAGCATCGGGTCATGCGCAGGTGGTCAGGCCCGGTGTTGCTCATCATCGCTGCCCCGGCTGCGGCCCAGCAGTCTGCCCCCGACCCTAGCCCGCAAGCCGCCACCTCGCCCGCTTATGCTGCACCGGTCGATGATGCAGCATCTGCAGCAAACACGGTGATGCTGTTCGGGCAGGACGAGAGCAGGATGACGGTACCCGTGTCGATCGCGGGCACCAGTCCGCAGAAGTTCGTCGTCGATACCGGCGCACAACGCACCGTGATCTCGCGCGAGCTTGCGGCGGTGTTGCGGCTTCAGCCCGGCCGGATCGTCCGCGTCACGGGCATGACCGGATCGGACAGCGTCGCGACCGTGATCATCCCGGCGCTGCGGGTCGGCACGATCGACACCCCGGCGATCGAAGCGCCCGCAATCGCCGCGCAGAATCTGGGAGCGCTGGGGCTGCTGGGGATCGACACGCTGCAGGGACGCGCGGTGGGAATCGATTTCGACACCCGCACGATGACCGTGACGCCCGCGCGCCGGCGCAACCGCCGCGAGCGAACCGAGCGGGGCGAGATCGTCGTCCGGGCGCGCAGCCTGTTCGGCCAGCTCGTCGTCACCGACGCCTATTGCAACGGCGTCCGGATCCGCGTGATCATCGATACCGGGTCGTCGGTCAGCATGGGCAATGCCGCACTGCGCCGCAAGCTGTTGCGCAAGCCGGTCCGGTCGCAATCGATCGCGCTGACCGGTGTTACCGGACAGACGGTAATGGCGCACTATTCGACGATCGATCGCGTCATGATCGGCAGCCTGACGATCACCAGCCTGCCGATCGCGCTGACGGCCGTCGACGCCCCGCCCTTTCGTCAGTTCGGACTGGCGGAACGGCCCGCGATCCTGCTCGGCATGGATGCGCTGACGCTGTTCCGCCGCGTCGACATCGACTTTGCCAATCGCGAGGTGCGGCTTGCCCTCCCGCGCAATGTCACGCAGCGTTGAGGTTGCGTGATCGATCATTCGCTGCAACGCTGCTGCAATAAACGATCAAGGGGACGACGATGCGCGCAGTAGGCAGGGTGATGGCGGGAGTGATGCTGACGGCCAGTGTCGTCACCATGCCCGGTACGGGATTTGCGCAAAGCCGCCCCGACCAGAAGGCGTTCTTCGGACTCTACAAGGAGCTGGTCGAGACCAACACGACGCTGTCGTCGGGCAGCTGCACACAGGCCGCCGCGCAGATCGGTGCGCGGCTGAAAAGCGCGGGCTATGCCGATGCCGACATCACCTATTTCTCGGTACCCGAGCATCCCAAGGATGGCGGGCTGGTCGCGGTGCTGAAGGGGTCGGACGCGTCGATCAAGCCGATGCTGCTGCTCGGCCATCTCGACGTCGTCGAGGCCAAGCGCGAGGACTGGGTGCGCGATCCGTTCACGCTGATCGAGGAGGGCGGCTATTATTATGCGCGCGGCACCGTCGACGACAAGGCGCAGGCGGCGATCTGGTCCGACGCGATGATCCGCTTCAAGACGTCGGGCTACACGCCGAAGCGGACGATCAAGCTCGCGCTGACCTGTGGCGAGGAGACGACCTTTGCGTGGAACGGCGCGCAATATCTCGCTGCGAGCAGGCCCGACCTGATCGCTGCCGAATTCGCGTTGAACGAGGGCGGCGGCGGGCGGCTCGACGATAATGGCAAGCGCCAGCTGCTGGCGATCCAGGTCGGTGAAAAGGCCGCGCAGAATTACACTTTCACCGCAACCAACCCCGGCGGGCACAGCTCGCAACCGACGCCCGACAATGCGATCTACGAACTCGCTGACGCGGTGAAGGCCGTGCAGGGCCATGAATTCCCCGTGACCTTCACCGACACGACGCGCGCCTTCTTCGCCGCGAGTGCAAAGGCGATGCCGGGCACGATGGGCGACGCGATCACGCGGCTGCTCGCCAATCCGCAGGACAAGGCGGCCGACGCGATCGTCAGCCGCGACAAGGCGATGCATTCGACGCTGCGCACGACCTGTGTCGCGACGCTGCTGAGCGCGGGCCATGCCGAAAACGCGCTGCCGCAGCGCGCGACCGCGAATGTGAACTGCCGGATCTTCCCCGGCGAGACGGTCGACGGCACGCTGGCGAAGCTGAAGTCGCTCGCCGGTACCAAGGTGAGCGTGACCGCGAACCAGCCGGTCCGGCCGACCGCGATCCCGCCGACGCTCGACCCCAAGATCATGGGCCCGGTGACGAAGGTCGCGGCCAAGCACTTCCCCGGCCTGCCGATCCTGCCGTTGATGTCGACCGGCGCGACCGACGGGATCTTCTTCGAGGCGATCGGCATCCCGGTCTATGGCGCGCCGGGCGTGTTCATCGACAAGGACATGGGCGGCATCCACGGCCTGAACGAACGGATCCGGATTGCATCGCTCTATGACGGCCGCGACTATCTGTACGATCTGGTCAAGGCGTTCGCGGGATGACCGCTCGTCCCTCTCCCCCCGGGGGAGAGGGAGGGAGGAGCCGCAGGCGACGGAAGGGTGAGGGGCATTGGGATCATCGTCCGTAGCCTCAAGCCCCTTACCCTTCCCACCCGGCTTCGCCGTGCGGGCCCCTTCCCTCTCCCCCTAGGGGAGAGGGAGTCTAGACCGTCACCTGCTCGCCGAGTTCGAGCACCTTGCCCGGCGGGATCCGCAGGAAATCCGTCGGATCGCTCGCGTTGCGCTGCAGGAACATGAAGATCCGGTCCTGCCAGGGCGGCATGCCCTTTTCCGCGTCGGGCTTGAGCGTGTTGCGGCCGATGAAGAACGACGTCCGCATCGGGTCGAGGCCGAGCTGCTCGGTCTTCGCGCCGACACCAAGATCGCGCGGCACGTCGGGGGATTCCATGAAGCCGTAGGTCAGCACGACGATCGAGAAATTGTCATCGACCCGCTCGACCTTGGCGCGGCCTGCCTGATCGACGAACGGGCGATCCGCGGTGCGGATGCTGACGATCAGGTTGCGCTCGTGCAGAACCTTGTTGTGCTTCAAATTGTGAAGCAGCGCGCCGGGCGTGGCGTGCGGATTGGCGGTGAGAAACACCGCGGTCCCCGACACGCGCTCGGGCGGGCGCTTCTCGAGCGCGGCGGCGAGATCGCTGAGCGGGATGCTCTGCCGCTTCTCGAACGCGCTGACGATCTTCTTGCCGCGCACCCAGGTGAAGATGATCAGCCCGATCGACGCCGCGATCACCAGTGGCACCCAGCCGCCCTCGATCACGCGCAGGATGTTCGCGCCGAAGAAGATCAGGTCGAGCGTCAGGAACGGCAGGATCGCGGCGAGCGCCAGCGGCCGCGACCAGTTCCAGCGGTGACGCACGACGATATAGGCGAGCAGCGTGGTGACGACCATCGTGCCGGTCACGGCGATACCATACGCCGCGGCCATCGCCGACGAGGTCTTGAACTGGATCACGAGCACCAGCACGCCGATCAGCAGCAGCCAGTTGATCGCGGGCAGGTAGATCTGCCCGGCGAACACCGCCGAGGTCTGGCGGATGCGCAGCCGCGGCAACAGGCCGAGCTGGATCGCCTGCTGCGTCAGGCTGAACGCGCCGGTGATCACCGCCTGGCTGGCGATGACCGTCGCGAAGCCCGCGAGGATGATCAGCGCGGGGCGCAGTGATTCGGGTGCCATCAGGAAGAACCAGTCCTGATTGACGAACGGGACGCCCCGACGCGCGGCATCCTCGAGCTGCGACAGCGCGAACGCGCCCTGCCCCAGATAGTTGAGCGCGAGCGCGGGAAAGACGAGGAAGAACCAGCCGATGCGGATCGGCATCTTGCCGAAATGGCCCATGTCCGCGGTCAGCGCTTCCGCTCCGGTGACGGTCAGGAACACCGCGCCAAGTACGAACAGCCCGGTGACGCCGTGGGTCGCGAGAAACGCGACGCCGTAGGTCGGCGAGAAGACGCGGACGATCGAGGGTTCGTCGGCAATATGCCACACGCCCAGCGCACCGATCGCGACGAACCAGACGATGCAGACCGGACCGAACAGCTTCGAGACATGCGCCGTGCCGCGCGACTGGATCACGAACAGGACGATGAGGATCGCGATCGTCAACGCGCGCACCACGCCTTCGTTGAAGATGTGCGCCGCGCTCGGAATCGTGCGCAGCCCTTCCATTGCCGAGAGGACGGACAGGGCCGGCGTGATGATCGCATCGCCGTAGAAGAGCGACGCGCCGGCGGCCCCGAGCACGATCGCGATCTTCGACCGCACCCCCAGCGCCCGCCTTGCGAGCGCTGCGAGTGCAAGCACGCCGCCCTCGCCCTGATTGTCCGCGCGCATCAGGAAGATGACGTATTTCACGGTGACGACGAGGAACAGCGACCACAGCGCCAGGCTGAGCACGCCGAGAATCTCGCTCGGATCGATACCGCCCGCCGCACTCTGGCCGAGCGCTTCGCGGAAGGCATAGAGCGGGCTGGTGCCGATATCGCCGAACACCACGCCGATCGCCCCCACGGTCAGCGCGGCGAGCGCCGGGTGCGGGTGAAGATGCGCCGCCGACAGATCGGTGGACGTTTCAGCGGGCTGGGGTGTTCCGGCGACGGACGACATGGCGCGAAAAGCGCTCCTCCTGATGGGACGGCGCGCTTTACGCCGATTGCAGCCATGCGCAAGTGTTCGACGCTGCGCTGCACAATCGCTTGATTCGAACGTCGACCGACGGCATGGCCACCGGATGGTTCCCTTTTCGTTCGGCGGACACACGCTTTCGGCGCTGGCGGCAGGTGCGGTTTACTGGCCCGCGCGACACGCCTTACTGGTCGCCGACCTGCATTTCGAAAAGGCGAGCTGGTTCGCCAGCCGCGGCCAGATGCTGCCACCTTATGATTCGATCGCGACTTTGACCGAACTCGCCGCCGTGCTCGACGCGACCGGCGCGACCGAGATCTGGTGTCTCGGCGACAGCTTTCATGACAGCGACGGCTGCGACCGGCTGCCGCAGCGCGCGCAGGCGATGCTGCGCGCCATGACGCAAAAGACCCACTGGACCTGGATCACGGGCAATCATGACCCGATGATCCTCGACCGGTGCGGTGGCACGGTCGTCGATGAGGCCTGTGTCGATGGCCTGGTGCTGCGCCACGAGGCCGATCCTCGTGAAACCCGGCCCGAAGTCTCGGGCCATTTCCATCCCAAATTGCGGCTTCGGCTGCGCGGCAAGCAGGTCGCGCGACGGTGTTTCGTCGCGACCGAGACCAAGCTGATCCTGCCCGCCTTCGGATCGCTGACGGGCGGGCTGGACGTCGACCATCCCGAGATCATCCGCGCCGTGGGCACTGGTGCGCAGGCATTGTTGCCGGTCGCGGACCGGATGCTGCGCTTTCCGGTCGCCGCGCAGCGACCGGACACGCGGATCGCCGTATCCGGCTGACGCAATCAGCCGGCGTTAGCTGGCGATCGTCGGGAAGGCCTTGCGGAACGCCGCGAGCTTCGGCTTGTCCCAGGCGACGATGTAGGGATGCGTCGGATTCCGGTCGAAAAAGTCCTGGTGATAGGCTTCGGCGGGATAGAATCTGCCGGTTTCCAGCGTCGTGACGATCGGCCGCGCGAACGCCCGCGTCTGACCGAGTTGTGAGATATAGGCGCGTGCGACCTGCGCCTGCTGCGGTGACTGCGGGAAGATCGCGGAGCGATAGCTGGTCCCGCTGTCGGGACCCTGGCGGTTCAGCTGCGTCGGATCATGCGCGATCGAAAAATAGACGCGCAGCAGCGTGGCGTAGCTCACGACGCGGGGATCATAGCTGATCCGCACCGCCTCGGCATGCCACGTGGTTTCACTCGACACCTGCTCATAGGTCGCCGTCGCCTTGGTCCCGCCGGCATAGCCCGCGGTCACGCCCTTGACGCCGCGGACATGCTCGAACACCGCCTCGAGCCCCCAGAAACAGCCGCCCGCCAGCACCGCGGTCTGCAGGCCGCCCGTCCGCGGGACGTCGACGGTCGCGGCCGGGATGATGACCGCGCGCTCTGCCTGCGCAGAACCGGTGGCGATGACCGCACCGGCGAGTCCGACGGCGGCGAGCGTTGCGAAAAGGGGCGTGTGCATGTTGATCATGTGGGGCGTCTCGATGACGTTTCCAGCCCCGGCGCGGAATGCCTTTCGGCGACCGATCACCGGGATTCAGCAGGCTCAGTGCTGGGCGGGCGCGGTGTGCACGGGCGCGCCATACACCGGCTGCGTTGCCTCGGCGGGCTGGAACGCAAGGAGACCCAGCGCACCCAGAACAAAACCGCCAGTAAACTGCCAGAGAAAGCTCGACTTGATAAGATTGCGCATCATGCGCTCCTGTTGAAATCAGACTTGGCGTGATCCCGGTGGATCACGTCAGCTACGACCCAGCATGTCGTGGGGATGCCGCGTCTTCACAATGCCGTTTTATGAAACGGTCGATTAACGCGATGTGGCCAATCCGTTCATCCGCCAGCAGGGTTGCTGGCGGATGTCCGGGCATGTCCGCGATGTTGCCGGGCGTGCTAGATCAGCGCAGCGCGGCGCAGGCGGTCTGGATCCGCGTGCAAGCCTCGCGCAGCAGCGTGTCCGACGTGGCATAGCTGATCCGGAACGCCGGGCTGAGGCCGAACGCCGCGCCCTGAACGACCGCGACCTTGGCATCTTCGAGCAGATAGCCGACCATCGCCTCGTCGGTGTCGATCAGCCGACCGTTCGGCGTCGACTTGCCGATCAGCGCGGCGAACGACGGATAGACGTAGAACGCCCCCTCGGGCGTCGGGCATTCCATGCCGTCGATTTCGTTCAGCATCGACACGACCAGATCGCGGCGGCCCTGGAATGCGGTGTTGCGCTCGGCGAGGAACGACTGGTCACCGTTCAGTGCGGCGACCGCGGCGGCCTGCGCGATCGAGCACGGGTTCGAGGTCGACTGCGACTGGAGCTTGGCCATCGCCTTGATCAGCCAGCTTGCGCCGCCCGCATAGCCGATCCGCCAGCCGGTCATCGCATAGGCCTTGGAGCAGCCATTGACGGTCAGCGTGCGCTCGAACAGCTCGGGGCAGGCCTCGGCGATCGTCGCGAACCTGAAGCCGTCATAGACGATATGCTCGTACATATCGTCGGCGAAGATCCAGACATGCGGGTGCTTCGCGAGCACCGCGCCAAGAGCCTTCAGCTCGTCGATCGTGTAGCCGGCGCCGGTCGGGTTCGACGGCGAGTTGAGGATCACCCACTTGGTCTTGGGCGTGATCGCCGCGTCGAGCGCCTCGGGTGCGAGCTTGTAGCCGACCTCGGGGCCGGCCTTGACGATCACCGGTACACCGCCGGCGAACTGCACGACGTCGGGATAGCTGACCCAATAGGGTGCGGGGATCACGACCTCGTCACCCGGGTCGATCGTCGCGACCATCGCGTTGAACAGGGTGTGCTTGCCGCCGACGTTCACGCTGATCTGGTCGGTCGCATAGGTCAGGCCGTTGTCGCGCGCGAACTTGGCGGCGATCGCCTGCTTCAGCTCGATCGTGCCGTCGACATTGGTGTATTTCGTCTTGCCGTCGCGAATCGCCTGGATCGCGGCCTCCTTGACGAAATCGGGCGTGTCGAAATCGGGTTCACCCGCCCCCAGCCCGATCACGTCGACGCCGGCGCGCTTCAGTTCGAGCACACGCGACGTAATCGCGAGGGTCGGCGAAGGGCTGATGCGGCCAAGGGCGGCGGATGCGTGCATGGTGAAACCTCTGCGGTTGACCGCAGCGGCGCCTGCGGAATTCGCGCGGGCTATACGCCGCGATTGCCTGATTTCGCAACCGCAACAACGGCCGGAACGAGCCCGCGTACTGCATTTCCCATACGGAACCCGTTGGCGAGGTCGGCGCGCGTCAACCGTCCCTCGATCGCCTGGCCGCTGGCGAGCAGATCGGCGCGCAGCACGCCGGGGATCAGCGCGCCCACAGGCGGGGTCACCAGCACCCCGTCGCGCGGCACGAACAGCGACGTGAAGCTGCCCTCCGTCAGGAAGCCGTCGGGCGCCTCGAACACCACTTCGGTGGTGCCCGCGGCGCGCCGCGCGTCGTCGTAAAAGGCGCGGTCGCTCGTCTTGTGGCGCAGCCGGATATCAGCGGGCGCCACGGGCAGCGGGACGATCGCGACCGTCATCTGCGCGGGCGTGACCGGCATCGGACCGACCTGGATCGCGACCGCGCCCGATGCCGCGACGACCAAGCGGATCCGCCGCGGACCGCGCAGCCGGAAGGTCGCCGCCTGCAGCTCGTTCCGCACCGCGTGACGATCGAAGCTGAACCCCAGCGCCGCTGCGCTCGCGGTCAGCCGGGCGAGATGCAGTTCGAGCCGCATCACCCCGTGTTCGGGATCGAACGCCATCGTCTCGATCAGGTCCAGCTTGCGCTGTCCGGCGGTGACGAAGGCCGCCTTGTCCGCGCATTCCTGCCATTCCTGGTCGGCGACGCTGTCCGCGACGATCCCCGAGCCGAGTCCCATCACCGCGCCACCGTCGCGCACCGTCAGCGTGCGGATCGCGACGTTGAGCGCGGCGTCGCCACCCGGATCGAACCGGCCGATCGCGCCGGTATAGAGGCCGCGGGGGCGGGCCTGCTCGACCTCTGCGATGACCTCCATCGCGCGTTGCTTGGGCGCGCCGGTGATCGAGCCGCAGGGAAAGAGCGCGGCGAGCACATCGATCGCATCGCGACCGGGGTTCAGCCGCGCGGACACCGTCGACGTCATCTGGTGAACGGTCGGATAGGTCTCCACCGTGAACAGGTCCGGGACCGAGACACCCTGCGCGACCTGCGACAGGTCGTTGCGCATCAGGTCAACGATCATCAGATTTTCCGCGCGCTGCTTCGGATCGGCGGCCAGATCCTGGGCGAGGCGGCGATCGACGTCGGGCGTGGCGCCGCGCGGCGCGGTGCCCTTCATCGGCCTACACGTCAGCCGATCGCCCTCGAGCGTGAAGAAGAGTTCGGGCGACAGCGACAGACAGGTCTCGTCGCCCGTGTCGATCAGCGCGCCATAGCCGGCGCGCGCCTGGTGTCTGAGACGGGCATAGAGCGCGCGGGGATCGCCGATGAACGGCACCGTCGCTGCAAAGGTCAGATTGGCCTGATAGATATCGCCCGCCGCGATCAGCGCAAGCAGCCGTGCGATTCGCGCATCATAGGCCTCGCGGTCGATCTGCGGCTGCGGCGGCCCGACCCAGATTCCGGCAGGATCGGGCAACAGTGCGGGCAGCGCCGCCGCGGGGATCGTCTCGTAGCGCTCGAACAGGCCGAACCACAGCAACGGGCCGTCCGGCGGGCCGGTATCGACCGTACGCGACGCGAACGTCATCCCCGCCTCATAGGCCAGCATCCCCGCGGCATGCAGCCCCTCGGCCAGTCCGCGGCGGATCTCCGCAAGTGCCGGTTGCACGGCATCGGGGGTGTCCGCGCGAACGACCCGGACAGGCCGATCGTACAGGCGCGCGGGGGCCCCCGCCTCCCGGGCATCATCAAGCAGCACGAAGGGCGCAGTCCACATCGTGCCGACTGATGCACGGGGCGACAGGCAAACCGCAAGCGGCGATTGCCCGAAACCGCCCGCCGCCCTATTTTGCCGGAATGACAAAGACCTCCCTGCCGCCGCTGCGTGCCGCGATCATCCCCGTCACACCGATCCAGCAGAACTGCACGTTGCTGTGGTGCACCGCGACGATGAAGGCGGCGGTGGTCGATCCCGGCGGCGACCTGCCGCGAATCAAGGCGGCGATCGCGGAGGCGGGCGTGACGGTCGAGAAGATCCTGCTGACGCACGGGCATATCGACCATGCCGGCGAGGCGAAGGCGCTAGCCGACGATCTGGCGGTGCCGATCGAGGGGCCGCACGAGGCCGACCGCTTCTGGCTCCAGCGGCTCGACCAGGACGGGCCGAAATACGGGATCGCCGGCGTCAATTTCGAACCCGACCGGTGGCTGGTCGAGGGCGACCGGGTGTCGGTCGGCGATCTCGTTCTCGATGTCTACGAAACGCCAGGGCACACCGAAGGCCATGTGATCTTCCATCACGCGCCATCGAAATTCGCGCAGGTTGGCGACGTGCTGTTCCAGGGGTCGGTCGGACGATCGGACATGCCCGGCGGCAATCACCGGGTGCTGCTGTCGTCGATCGTCGAGAAGCTGTGGCCGCTGGGCAGCGACACGAGCTTCATCCCGGGTCACGGCCCGGCGAGCACGTTCGCGCATGAGCGCGCGACGAACCTGTTCGTGAGCGATCGGGCGCTGGCGGCGTAGGTCCCTGTTCTCCCGCGGAGGCGGGAGAACACCGGGAAGCAGATGTCCAACGCGCCAATCACCCCACCCCGGCGAAGGCCGGGGCCCAGTTGGGGGACCAAGATTGGCGGAGGTAGCGCGCCGTTACTGCAACCTTCCCAACTGGACCCCGGCCTTCGCCGGGGTGGTAGCCAGTGTGGGCTGAGTCCTACTTCCGCTCCCCCGCGCTTTCAGCCCGAACCGACTTGAATTCAGAGTCGTCGCGCCACTTCGGCCAGAGCCGGCTGTTCGCCAGCTTCGTGCCGATCGTCTGGAACAGACCGACATCCTGCGCCGCGCCGCGCAGATCCCAGTCCGCACTCCAGGCGTCGCACGTCTGGTGATAGCATTTCATATAGCCGTCGAGCCACGCCTGCCCCGCCGGGCGACCACCGGTCACGAGGTCGGACGCACCGCTGATCGCCATCAGCAACAGCGTCGGCACGCCGCGCCGCGCGACCGAGAAATGATCCGCGCGGTAGAACAGCCCCCGTTCGGGGAGGGCTTCGGGGGTTACGACACGGCCCTGCGCCTTCGCGGCATCGCCCAGCATGTCCTCGAGGCTGTTCTGGCCCGCGCCGACCAGCAGGACGTCGCGCGCCGGCCCTGCCGTCTGGAGAATGTCGAGCGTCAGGTTGGCGACCGTCTTCGCCGCGGGATAGACGGGTTTCACCGCATAGGTTTCCGACCCGAGCAGCCCCCGCTCCTCCCCGCTCCACAGTGCGAAGACGAGGCTGCGGTCGGTGCGCGGCGCGGCGGCAAAGCTGCGGGCAAGGCCGAGCACGCCCGCGACGCCGAGCGCGTCGTCATTGGCCCCCGGGCGGATCGTGCGGCCCTGCGCATCGGGCGCGCCGACGCCATACGCATCCCAGTGCGCCCCGAACATCACCACTTCGTCGGGACGGGTCTTGCCGGGCAGCATTGCCAGCACGTTGCGGCTCTCCGCCGTGTCGTGACGGACGGGAAGGTCGGTCGTGAACCGCTGCTTCAGCGCGACGGGGCGGAAATCGCTGCGCCGCGCGGCCTTGCGCAACGTGGCGAGGTCGAGACCGGAGGCGGCGAACAGCCGGGTCGCGGCGGCCCCTTCGATCCACCCCTGCAGCAGCACGCGCGAGGTCGGATCCTCGCGCATGATGTCGTAATTCTCGCCCGCGGGTGCGGTGACCGTCGCCCAGCCATAGCCGGCACCCGGCGTGTCGTGGACGATCAGCGCCGCGACCGCGCCGCGCCGCGCGGCCTCCTCGAACTTGTAGGTCCAGCGTCCATAATAGGTCATGCGCCGATCACCGAACCGGCCCTTGGCATCGTCGCCCGCCACCGCCTCGAAATCGGGGTCGTTGACCAGGAAGACCGCAACCTTGCCCTTCAGGTCGAGACCCTTGAAGTCGTCCCAGCCGCGTTCGGGCGCGGTGACGCCGTAGCCGACAAAGACCATCGGCGCGTCGGCGATCGCGACGCGGTCGACCCCGCGCACCGTGCTGAGATAGACGTCGCGGCCCTGGACCAGCGGCGTGGCCCCGGCGCGCACGCTGCCCTGCCCCAAGCGCGTGTGGACCAGCGGCACCGCCTGCGTCCAGCTGCCGTCCGGCCCGCCCGGCGACAGCTTCATCGCCTTGAACTGCGCGATGAGCCAGTCGATCGTCCTGGTTTCGCCCGCGGTTCCCGGTGCCCGCCCCTCGAACGCGTCCGACGCCAGCGTCCTGACATCGGCGGACAGGCGCTCGGGCGAGATGGCGTCCCGCGCCGGGCCGTCCTTCGCGAGGCCGGGCGTCGCGACCGCGAGCAGCATCGGCGTGGCGAGGAGGGCGGCGACATTCCGGACGATGCTCATGCGCGACCCTCGATCGGTGCGGTCTGGAACGTCGTGACCGACGGCGTGGCACCGGCCTGATAGGCGATCGCGAGCGCCCAGCCCGCGAGCAGCGCCATCAGCGCCCAGGTTGCGAGTGCGCCACCCGCGCGCGGCAGGTTCGACGTCGTCTTGTCCATGCCGAAGGCGTGCGCGATTCGCGCGACGACGAAAACGACTCCGGCGATCCACAACCAGCGGGGTGATGCGCCACCCAGTTCGATCAGCGCGAACAGGATCAGGATGAAGGGCGCATATTCGACGAAGTTCGCCTGCGCGCGCATCCGCCCCTGTAGGACCGGATTGCCATTGTCGCCCAGCAGGACATTGTCCTTGAGGCGAGTCGGCACGATGCGGAAGGCCAGCCAGAGATTGATGACCGCGGCCGCAGCAGCGATCGTCAGGGTTACGGGCAGGATCATGCAGCTTATTCCTCGATGTTTCCGGTGTGCGCGGGTCGTGCCACTGTGCCACCATGCTTGCAACGCAGGCGATTATCGCTATAGCGCCACGCTTCGCGATGCGTCAGGCCGTATGGTAGCTCACGCGGCCGACCTTAACAGTCGGTTGCCGACTCCTTCGTCCGGGCCTATCGGAGCCCCGACCTTTATAAAGAACAAGGTGCCGAAATGGCCGTCCCCAAGAGAAAAACCTCGCCCTCCAAGCGCGGCATGCGCCGTGGCCACGATTCGCTGACGATCGCGGCATTTCAGGAGTGCCCGAACTGTGGCGAACTCAAGCGCCCGCACAACCTCTGCACGTCTTGCGGCCATTACAACGGTCGCGAAATCCTTTCGGTCGAGGGCTGAGCCCTCACCTGAGCGAAGGACGTGAGCATGCCCGACAGCGCCTGGATCGCCGTCGATGCGATGGGTGGCGATGACGGGCTGGCGGTAATGCTGGCGGGTGTCGCGCGTGCGCGACGCCAGTTTGACGGCATGCATTTCCTGCTGGTCGGTGACGAAACCGCGATTCGCGACGGGCTGAAAGCCCATCCGAATCTCGAACTCAACTCCGAGATCGTCCATGCCCCCGAGGTGGTTGGCTCGAGCGACAAGCCGAGCCAGGCGATTCGTCGCGCCAAGACGACATCGATGGGCATCGCCATCGATCTCGTCAAAAAGGGGCGTGCCGCAGCCGCGGTCTCGAGCGGCAACACCGGTGCGCTAATGGCGATGGCGAAGCTGTCGCTCAGGACCCTGCCGGGCATCGATCGCCCGGCGCTCGCCGCGCGCCTTCCGACGCTCGGCGACACCGACATGGTGATGCTCGACCTCGGTGCGAATACCGAGTGCGACGCGCGCAACCTCGTCCAGTTCGCGATCATGGGCGGCGCCTATGCACGCACCGCACTCGACATTGCCCACCCACGTGTCGCGCTGCTCAATATCGGCAGCGAGGACATGAAGGGCACCGACGAGATCCGCGAGGCCGCCGCCATGCTGCGCGCGACGCCCAAGCTCGACATGGACTTCACCGGCTTCATCGAAGGCGACCGGCTGTCGCGTGGCGATGTCGATGTCGTCGTATGCGACGGCTTTTCGGGCAATATCGCGCTCAAGACCGCCGAGGGCACCGCGCGATTCGTCGCCGACCTGCTCAAGCGCGCGTTCCGCAGCTCGGTCCGGTCGAAGCTCGGCTTCCTGATTTCAAAGCCCGCGACCGAATTGCTGCGCGATCATCTCGATCCCAATAATCATAACGGCGCGGTGTTTCTCGGGCTCAACGGCATCGTCGTCAAAAGCCATGGCGGCGCCAATGAGCGTGGCGTGGCGACGGCGATCGGCAATGCCGCCAAGATGGTGAGAAACGACCTCGTTCGCCGGATCAGCGACGATCTGGGCAACGTCAAGGAAGCCGCATGATCCGTTCGGTCATTACCGGCACCGGATCGGCCCTGCCGGTCCGCCGCGTCTCGAATGCGCAGCTGGCGGAACAGGTCGACACCAGCGACGAATGGATCGTCGAGCGCACCGGCATCCGATTCCGCCATATCGCCGGCGAAGGCGAGACGACCGCGACTCTGGCGGCGGATGCCTGCCGCGCGGCTCTCGCTGCAGCAGGCGTAGACGCGCAGGACATCGACCTGATCGTGCTCGCCACCGCGACGCCCGACCAGACCTTCCCCGCCAGCGCGACCAAGGTGCAGGCGATGCTCGGGATCGACGACTGCGTCGCGTTCGACGTCGCTGCGGTCTGCTCGGGCTTTCTCTACGCGGTCCAGGTCGTCGACAGCATGATCCGCAGCGGCGTCGCCAAGCGCGCGCTGGTGATCGGTGCCGAGACGTTCAGCCGGATCCTCGACTGGGAGGATCGCACGACCTGCGTCCTGTTCGGCGACGGTGCGGGCGCGATCGTGCTCGAGGCGCAGGACACTGCCGATGCGGACGGTCGCGGGATCCTGACCACCAAGCTGCATGCCGACGGGCGACACAACCAGCTTCTCTATGTCGATGGCGGCGTCTCGACGACCGGGACGGTCGGCAAGCTCAGGATGAAGGGCCGCGAGGTGTTTCGTCACGCAGTGACCAACCTTGCCGCCGTCATGACCGAATCGCTGGCGATGGCGGGCTTGTCCGCGGACCAGGTCGACTGGGTCGTGCCGCACCAGGCGAATGCCCGGATCCTCGACGCGACCGCGCGCAAGCTGGGCCTTGCCCCCGAGCGCGTCGTCGTCACCGTCGACCAGCATGCCAACACCTCCGCGGCGTCGGTACCGCTCGCGCTCGACGTGGCGGTCCGTGACGGACGGATCCAGCAGGGCCAGATCGTCGTGCTCGAGGCGATGGGTGGCGGCTTTACTTGGGGTGCGGCGGTCATCCGCTTCTAAACGCAACTGAAAGCCAGTTGCAATTTGTCCGATAAAGCTCTTCCGATGATCACGCTGCTTGTGTAGGTACCGCAATGGGTGTGGGAGTTTCGGAATGACAATGACGGGTACGCTGACACGAGCCGATCTAGCCGAATCGCTTCATCGCGAAATCGGACTTTCGCGATCGGATGCTTCAAAAGTCGTCGAACAGATCCTGACCGAGATGTGCGAAGCACTGACCAGCGGGCAGAATGTCAAGATTTCGGGCTTTGGTACGTTCGTTCTGCGCGACAAGGGCGAGCGCATCGGTCGCAACCCCAAGACGGGCGTCGAGGTGCCGATCGCACCGCGCCGCGTGCTGACGTTCCGCGCAAGCCAGATGATGCGCGAACGCATCGTCGGCGCAGGCTGAGGCACGCGATGCCGGACAGTTCCGGCAAGGCCAGTACCGCATTCCGGACCATCGGCGAACTGTCGAACGATACCGGCTTGCCACAGCATATCCTGCGCTATTGGGAAACGCGTTTTCCCCAGCTCCGACCGCTCCAGCGTGCTGGGAATCGTCGCTATTATCGCGTCGAGGACGTCGCGCTGGTGCGCCGGATCGACCAGCTGCTCAATCGCGACGGCTATACCGTGCGCGGCGTCCAGCAGCTGTTGGCCGCGGAAAAGGGCGCACCGGCCGCGGTCGCTGCCGAGATCGTTGCGCCCGCCGAGACGCCGATCACGGCACTGCGCGCGATCCGCGACATGCTCGCCGAGGCCCTGGCCGCGGATTGATCCGCATGCCTGCCGGTTCGTCATCCTCGCGTGGGCGGGGATGACGATCGATGGCGGTCCCTTACCGTTCGCGGGTCGCGGCGAAGCGGATCTTCGCATAGCGGTCGGCGATATAGTTCACTTCCCACGCGCTCTTGGCGAGGAACACTGGGTTCCCGTCGCGATCCTTCGCCATCGCGCCGCGGTTGATCTCGGCGAAGGTCTTGAGCTCCTGCGGATCTTCCGCCGATATCCAGCGCGCGGTCTCGTACGGCGCAGGCTCGAGCCCGGCCGCAACCTTGTACTCCGCATCGAGCCGCGACAGCAGCACCTCGAGCTGGAGCTGCCCGACGACGCCGATGATCCAGTTCGAGCCGATGTCGGGGTAGAAGACCTGCGTCACCCCCTCCTCGGCCATGTCGTCGAGCGCTTTCCGCAACTGCTTGGTCTTGGTGAAATCCTTCAACACGACGCGGCGCAGGATTTCGGGCGCGAAGTTCGGCAGGCCGGTGAAGCGGATCGCGGCGCGTTCGCTCAGCGTATCGCCGACGCGCAGCGTGCCGTGGTTGGGGATACCGATGATGTCGCCGGGGAACGCCTCGTCCGCCAGCTCGCGGTTCTGCGCAAAGAACAGGATCGGCGAGTGGACCGCGATCGGCTTGCCGTGGCCCGTGGGCGTCAGCTTCATGCCGCGCTTGAACACGCCCGAGCACAGCCGCATGAACGCAATCCGGTCGCGGTGGTTGGGATCCATGTTCGCCTGCACCTTGAACACGAAGCCGGTGACTTCGGGCTCGTCGGGGGAGATGGGGGCGGGCTCGGCGGGCTGCGCGCGCGGTGGCGGGGCGTAGTCGGCGAGCGCTGCGATCAGCTCGGCGACACCGAAATCCTTGAGTGCCGAGCCGAAATAGACCGGCGTCAGATTGCCTGCGCGATAGGCGTCGGCGTCGAAACTCGAATAGCCGCCCTGTGCGAGTTCGGCCTCGTCGGAGAGGCGGACGATACCTTCGGGGCTCAGTATCTCGGCGAGCTTGGGGTCGTCGATACCCGCGAACGGGATCGCCTTGCCCATGAATTCGCGGCTGTCGCCTTCGGGGCGGCTCAGCGTGTTGGCGTAGAGGTCGTACACCCCCTCGAACTCGCCGCCCATGCCGACCGGCCAGCTCATCGGGCAGACGTCGAGCTGAAGCATCTCGGCCACCTCGTCGAGCAGCGAGAACGGGTCGCGCCCCTCGCGGTCGACCTTGTTGACGAAGGTGATGATCGGCACGTTGCGCAGGCGGCAGACCTCGAACAGCTTGCGCGTCTGCGGCTCGATGCCCTTGGCGGCGTCGATCACCATGACCGCCGAGTCGACCGCGGTCAGCGTGCGGTAGGTGTCTTCCGAGAAGTCCTCGTGGCCCGGCGTGTCGAGCAGGTTGAAAGTGATTCCCTGGCGTTCGAACGTCATCACCGACGACGTGACCGAGATGCCGCGCTGCTGCTCGATCTTCATCCAGTCGGAACGGGCGCGGCGGTTCTGGCCGCGCGCCTTCACCTCGCCGGCGAGATGGATCGCGCCGCCGAAATACAGGAGCTTTTCGGTCAGCGTGGTCTTGCCGGCGTCGGGATGCGAGATGATCGCGAAGGTGCGGCGGGGAAATTGGGTCATGGCGTGGGTCCGGGGAGCCTGTCGCGGCTCGCAAAGAAGGTTGGGCCGGGAGTCCGGCGGTCATGCTGCCGCTCTTGGCAGATGCGGGGGCCGGAGGACAGGGGGTGCAATCGCAGCGATAGCTGGTCCCCTCCCCTTCAGGGGGGCTGGGGGTGGGGTCTCACCACGGGCTTGGCGCTTGCGGCTATGCCCCACCCCACCCCCTCCCCTGAAGGGGAGGGGTTTTTAGCGGATCAGCGTTACGTGGAGCGCGATGCGCTTGGTGGCACCTGCTGGGATCTCGAAGACGCCGGGCTTGGCACGGAAATCGCCGTCATAGCCTTCGGGGTCCGCGATGCCGTGCCACGGCTCGACACAGACATAGGCCGCGCCGGGCTTGGTCCAGATGCCGAGCATCGGCGTGTCGGGGAAGTCGATCCGCAGCTGCGGGCCGGTTTCGGCGCCATAGGTGACCGAGTCGGACCGGACCGAATCCCAGACCAGCGCATCCTTCGCGAACAGCGCGTCCTGCAGGCGCAGCGTCCGCCCCTCCAGCGGCGAGGGCCGTTCGCCCTCCGCGATCGTGCCGTCGTCGGCGATCATGCGCAGCGCATCGGGCTCGTCGGCCGAGAAGACGATACGGTGGTCGGCGCGATCCTGTCCGTAGGGCAGCGGCCAGGCGAAGGCGGGGTGGAAACCGAAGCTCGCCGGAAGCGGCTGCGCGGCGGGGTTGGTGATCGCGACGTCGACGCTCAGCGTCGCGTCGACCAGCGCGAACGTCACCGTCAGCCGGAAATCGAACGGATAGACCACACGCGTCTCGGGCGTCGCCTCGAGCGTGAAGGCGACCGATCCCGGCTGCTGCTCGGATACCGCGAACGCCATGCGGCGGGCGAAGCCGTGCTGCTTCATCGAATATTCGGTGCCGTCGACGCGGATCGTGTCGCGGTAGGGGCGACCGACGACCGGGAAGAGGATCGGCGCGTGGCCGGTCCAATAGGCCGGGTCGGCGTCGGTCATCAGCTCGCGCCCGTCCGCGTCCTTGAGCGACGTGAGCTCGGCGCCGAGCGGGTTGATCTGCGCGGTGAGGTGGTCGTTGGCGATCGTGATCAGGTCGGTCATTGGGGTCCTTCCTTCGTGGTCGAACATGCGGGTCTTCAAAACGCTCATCGGACAACCCGGCGGCCCCACCCCGGCGAAGGCCGGGGTCCAGTTGGAAAGGTGGAAGTAACGAGAGACTGTCCGCCGTTACACCCGTTCCTCAACTGGGCCCCGGCCTTCGCCGGGGTGGTGTTGGAGGGTGAGGAGACGCTCAGACGCGCAGGCTCGCGCCCTGCTTCGCTGCCGCCGCGACGACCTTGTCCGCGACCGCCTTCAGCTCCTCGTCGGTGAAGCTCTTGGCGGTGGGTTGCAGGACGATCTCGACCGCGACCGACTTGTGGCCGTCCTCGACGCCCTGGCCGGTGAACACGTCGAACACGCGCGCCGAGACGATCGCAGCCTTGTCGGCGCCCTTGACCGCACGCACCAGCGCGTCGGTCGCGAGCGCCGCCGGCACGAGGAACGCGAAGTCGCGGCGGACCGCCTGCAACGCCGGCGGCGTGTAGGCCGGGCGCGCGAAGCCCGAAGCGCGCTTGGGCGGGATCGCGTCGAGATAGACTTCGACCGCAGCGACCGCGCCGTCGAGGTCGAACGCCTTGAGCACCAGCGGATGCAGCATGCCGAAGCTCGCCAGCACCGTCTTCGGCCCGAGC